>CAUZSY010000005.1:0-23589 GCA_963582725.1 Candidatus Thalassarchaeaceae archaeon | reverse complement strand
TGCATGACTTCCAGTTGCTGCTGGCCGCCAATGACTCGACCGGGCGGACCGACCAGACGGTCAAGTTCCCGGTCACTCTGACGAACACCGGCAATGTCGCCGACACCTTCAATCTCGATGTCTGCGATGGCGCCAATCCGTTGTCCTGCGACACTCCCTCGTGGGCCTCCCGATTCAGCAACGAGGACGGCGACCAGATCACTCAGGTGCAGGTGGAGCCGGGCAGCAGCGCGTCGTTCTATCTCGACATCTCTATCCAATCTCAACTAGAGGGCGTCAACAAGCTGATCGACATGCGGGTGACCAGCATGGGCGATCCACAAATCGTAATGCTGGAGACTGTCATCGCGCGCGTCTCGAACTTCAACTACGCGATGGCCATAGGACTGGTCGAGCCGGGCGACGACGCCGACATGCTCGAACTGGTGCTGCCGCCGACCGGCAACGCGTCGATCGACTTCTGGATCGAGAACATCGGCAACTCGTCGTTCAGCGACAGCGTCGTGGTCAAGGTGGTCGGTCTGGAGGATTCCGTCATACGGCGCATCATCTACAACGGTTCGGAGATCGATGGGCCGATACCGATGCCGCGAAACGAACGGATCCATATAACCGTCGAATTCGATGTCTCGGAATCGGCCGAGAACGGCGCCACCGGCACCATATCGATCACCGCTGCATCGATCAGGAATCCAACCGAGACGAATGCTGTCGGCGCGCTCTTCACCATCCGCACCGTGCATGACCTCGCTGTCGAGGTGGTCGATGGCGGCACGACGGTCGAGATCATCTATCCACGCAATGCCAACTTCATGCTGCGCGTCACCAACCTCGGCAATATCGAGGAGACCGTCGAGATGTACACCAGCGAAGGCCTCAGGGGCTGGTCGATCGATGTCGAGATGGAGTCTTTCGTCCTCGGCGTCGGTGAGTCGAAGGATGTCAAGGTGGTCGCCAAGCCGCCGTCCGACCTGACCGTTGAGGACCGCTTCCAGTTCACCGTCGTGATCAGGCCGGAGGGGTTGGCGGCGGCAGCGATGCCAATCGATCTGGTGGCTTCGGCAGCGCCGGCCAGCGGCATCATGCAGGCCCTCGGATTGAGCGACCAGCAGCAGAATTTCATCTCCTGGGGCGTGCTCGGAGCCATCGGTCTCCTGATTCTCGCCTTGTTGGTCCGTTCCCGCCGGGATGCACTATACATCCACGACGCGCTGAAGTCCGAATCGGACGAGCAATGAACAACCTCGGCCTCGCCAGAGCGCCGCTCGGTCCACAGGGCCATCCGGATATCCTTATGACCCCGATTCGGGTCGAGCGTTCAAGGGGATTCATCCCCTTGTCAGGTGTGACGAATGGCGTCGGTTCCGGAGGCCTACCTCGCGGTCGCCATCATGCTGGCCATCGGCGTCGGTTTCCCGGTCCTCACTTTCGTCATGTCGTACTTCCTCAGACCGACCAGGGACCCGAACGATCCCGACCGGCTGCGCTCGATACTGTTGCCCGGTTACGAGTCCGATCACTCGTTGTACACGCGCCGTCTGAGCACCTACGAGTGCGGCTCCGAACCGCTCGGCGACGCCCGCATCGACTTCCACTTCCAGTACTACTGGTACGCCATCGTCTTCTTGGTGTTCGACATCGCGTTCATGTTCCTCGCTTTCGGCGGCCTGCTGGCCGTCGAGGTCCGCCAGACCGTCACCTCCGAGGTCGCGGTCGCCGGCCTGCTGTCGCTCGGCGCTTTCTTCGGCCTGATGTCACTCGGCATCTGGCATGTCTTCCGGAAGCGCGGCAAGATCTACATCTGAGGTGACGGGAAATGGCGGATGAAGATCAGAACTATGCGATGTTCAGCAGCCGTATGCTGGTCGACATGGTCGGCGACGTCACCGACGAAGCGATGCGAGCCAGTCGGATGAAGCAGATCATCGGCGCCCTCGCTGGCCGCTTCTTCAACTGGGGCCAGCGAAAGTCGCTGTTCCCGCTGCATCTCGGCATCAAGTGCTGCGCTCTCGAGATGGCCGCCGCCGGTGCGAGCCGATTCGACGCCGAACGCTTCGGCGTATTCTTCCGCTCCAGCCCACGCCAGTGCGACGTGCTGCTGGTCAACGGTCCGATCAGCAAGAAGTTCGCCGACCCGATCGTACGACTGTGGGAGCAGATGCCCGAGCCGAAGTGGTGCATCGCGATGGGTGAGTGCGCGATATCGGGCGGTCCTTACTTCCAGTCCTACAACATCCTAGAGGGGGTCGACACCGTGATCCCGGTCGATGTCTACATCCCCGGCTGTCCACCCCGCCCCGAGGCTCTCATCGACGGCTTCGACAAGTTGCGTCAGAAGATAATCCGCATCGGCACTATTCCGAGTCCTCAGCGGGCCACCACCGAGGCGCCGATCATCGTGGGAGACGACTGAATCCGGTGGCGAGGGACGGCGGAGGTGAACGGTTTGGGCATGCGCATCAACGGAGCCATCCAGCGAGAGGCGGCTGAAGCCGTCTGTGCAGCGCTCTCTGCCGATTTCGGCGGTGAGGAGATGGTCGCAGAGGTCGCCCAGCACATCGGCGGCAGGCACGAGCGACACTATGTCTCGATCGACTGTCCAGCCGACCTCTGGCGCATTCTCGCCGAGACGCTGGCGGCCGACCACGGCGCCGACCACTGCTCGATGATAACCGGCATCCACTGGCCCGACAAGGCGCCCGAGATGGAGTGGCAGATCATCATCCATCTGATGCGAACGACGGTCCGCGATCCGCCGTCCAAATCGGGCATCACACAACCCATCGCGGTCGATGCGAACATAGCGCAGGGCAGCAGCATGCCGCTCGAGTTCGAGATTCGGATCGCCCTGCCGGAGACCCGTGAGCCGAGCGTCGCATCGGTTGCAGACATCTGGGTCGGCGCAGACTGGAACGAGAAGGAGACCTGGGATCTCGTCGGCATCGATTTCGACGGTCACGAGGGCATGCGCCGCGTGCTGCTGCCGCACGAGACGCCGGCCGGCTATCACCCACTGCAGAAGCAGCACAAACTGCGCTACCACGATTTCGAGGAGATGTATGATGACGCTCAGGGCTTCGGCCGGAAACCGGTCGACATCGGGAAGGTCAAGTGATTCGGTATGTATCGACAGCACCGCTTCGTCAGAGGGTCGAATCCGCCTTCGCCGTCAGGCTCGGCGACATCCCAGGCGATCTCAGGCTCTGATGCCGATTCGGCAGACCCACCCAGTGGTTCGGCCGAGAACCCAGCAACGGCTGGAGTCGGAGGTGAGGTCTGATGGCGGAGATGTGGATCTCGATGGGGCCTCAGCATCCGATGACGCACGGCCTGTGGACCCTGAAGGTCAAGATCGACGGCGAGACGGTGATCGACACCGAACCGGATCTCGGCTACATCCACCGCGGCGTCGAGAAGATCTGCGAAGCGCGCGACTTCACCCAGATCACGACCTATTGCGACCGGCTCTGCTACGCCAGCGCCAACACCTGGTCGCACGCCTACATCTACTCGGCCGAGGACCTGCTGGAGGTCGAGGTGCCCGAGCGGGCCGAATACATCCGACTCATCGCCTGCGAGTTGCAGCGGATAGCCAGCCATCTGATGTGGCTCGGAGCGTACTGCCCCGACATCGGCAATCTGACCGGATTGGTCTGGTGCCTGCGCGAGCGCGAACTGATGATGGACCTGCTGCAGGAGCTCGGCGGCTCTCGGTTGCACTACAACTTCCCGCGCGTCGGTGGCGTCAAGCGCGACCTGCCGCCCGGCTTCGCGCACCGGTGCAAGGTCAAGTTGGAGATATTCCTCGACCGGATCCAGGAGTACGAGGCGCTGCTCGACGAGAGCACCATCTTCCTGATCCGAACCCAGGGCGTCGGCTACGCCAAGGCGGCCGACCAGATCAATCACGGCGTCACTGGACCGAACGTACGGGCCGCCGGCTACAACTACGACGTCCGCTGGGCACACCCGTATTCGGTCTACGATGAACTCGACTGGTCGCCGTCGTTGGAGCGACCGTCGGTCAAGGGCGCTGATTGCTACGACCGCTACCGGGTCCGGGTCGAGGAGATGCGCGAGAGCGCGAACATGGTGCTGCAATCGCTCGTCAAGATTCCGGGCGGCGCGAACACCTACCACGAACCGGGCGACCCGGCGCTGCTGACCAAGGCGAGGGAGAGGGCGACCGACGGCCAGACCGGCTTCCACCACTACGAGGACAGCCGGGGCGAGTCGATGTTCTACCTGGTCGGCGGTGGTGAAGGTCGCGGCAAGATGCCGTACAGGGTGTCGATTCGCAGCCCGATGTTCATCACCATCCCATACGCCTCCAAGTGCATGATCGGCTACAAGATCGCCGACATCCCAGCAATCATGGGCTCATTCGACCCGTGTATAGGGGAGACCGACAGGTGAGGTGAGAGGGATGGCAGCAGAAGACTGGTTCGATCTCCGCGGCGTCGTCACTGGTCTGGCCACGGCGGTCTCCGACCTGACCGCCGAAAAGACGATCGGCATGACCCGGTTCTGGCCGCACAAGGAGGCGTTCGCCTCCGGCATGGCCGCATTGGTCACCGAGGTGGTGATGGCGACCGCCGTGTTCACTGTCATCATGACGACCATCCTGGCGATTCTCTGGATCGAACGGAAGTTCATCGGCCGCCTGATGGACCGGCGCGGCGCGACCACCGCGTTCCGCTCGCTCTGGGTCGGAGAGGGTGGTTCCGACGCTACCGTGGAATGGTGGAAGGACCTGCCATTCGGGCTCGGCAAGCCGATCGGATCGGTGCACGGCTGGTTGAACAAGCATTACGGCAACGAGCATGAGCTGGAGACCGTTTCCAGAGTCGACAACCGCTCCTACCTCGGCGCCTGGTGGGCTCTGCCCGGAATGATCCAGAACGTCGCCGACGGTATGAAGTTCATGACCAAGGAGCACATGGTGCCGGAGAAGGCGGACCGCGTCGTCTATGAGTTCGCACCGATCATCATCATCTCGACAACCGTTCTCGTGTTCGCGTTCATCCCGCTCGGTCCCGGCCTGTATGCGGCCAACTCCGAGTTGAGCCTGCTGTTCATGATGGCGATATTCGGCATCGCGCCGCTCGGCGTCTTCTTCGCCGGCTGGGCCTCCAACAACAAGTACACCCTGATCGGCGGCATGCGTTCGGCCGCCCAACTGACCGCATACGAGATTCCGCTGCTCATCACCGTGCTCTCGGTCGCCGTCCTCAGCGGCTCGTTCAATCTGATCGAGATCGTCGATTTCCAAGCCTCTTCGACCGGCGGCGCGGTCTGGAACCTGTTCCTGCTGCCGATCGGTGCCATGCTGTTCCTGATCACGATGATCGCCGAGGTCGAGCGCATTCCGTTCGACATGCCGGAAGCCGAGGCGGAACTGGTCGAAGGCTGGTGGACCGAGTACGGCGGCATGCGCTGGGGTCTGATGTTCGCCAGCGAGTACCTGCGCGCGTACGCCGCCTGCTTGCTTTTCGCCCTGATGTTCCTCGGCGGCTGGGAAGCGCCGTTCGAGGACGTTCTGATCGGTCTGCCGATGGTCGGCGGACTGTTCGGCTTCGTCTTCTGGCTGGTCCCTCACACCGGTTGGCTGCTCATCAAGTCGTGGCTGCTGTTCGCTGTCTTCGTCTGGGTCAGGGCGGCGCTGCACCGGGTTCGTACCGACCAGATCCTAGAATTCGGTTGGCGCTACCTGCTGCCGCTGTCGCTGGTCAACCTGGCGATCGCCTTCTGGCTCCGCGTCTCGGTCTACGACGACGGCCCATGGCCGCTGTTGGTGCCGCTGTTCATAACCACCATCGCCGTCGTCCTGTTCGCCATCCTTGTGATGGATGAGGACGAGGAAGCACTGGAAGCCCAGCGTCGGCCGTATTCGGTTCAATCTACCAGTGTAGCGGCGCCGGGCGCGAGGAAGGAGTGAGGGGGCAGGGAAATGGCGTATCATCCACATGCGACCCCGAATTTCCGCAACATGATCATCAAGCCGATGTGGATGGCGATGAAGACGGCGCTCCGAACCATCCCCGGAATCGGACCACGGTTCTTCTCGGATGGTTACCACGGCAAGCACCAGGTGCTGATCGACGAGACCACTGCGGCTCGAATCGGCGAGGGCCACGCTTCGGCTGGTCAGACCTACATGGCGGACCGAGAGACCAGCCCGCTGGTCCAGAACGTCGCTCGCCCGGTCACAGTCCTGTATCCGTACGAGAGGTTAGAGGACCTCGAGCCGTGGCTGTTCGTGCCGGGTGAATACAACGGTCGGATCGGTATCGTCTGGGAGACCTGCACCGCCTGCAAGGCGTGCGTCCGCATCTGCCCGAACGACTGTCTGCACATGGAGTCGGAGTTGCGCGTGAACGTCCTCGACACCGTCGAAGAGGAGGATGAGCACGGTGGCTACGGCTCCTCGATCGAGGCAGGCGGTTATCTGGCGCGACCGAAGGAGGAGTTCGAGGAGATCGAGGATTTCGACCTCGTCACCACACACAGCGATGCGCCGCAGCAGTACGACTTCGCCGAAGTGCTCGACCTGAGCGGTGACGAGGTGACGGTCCGCTGGACCGAAACCGGCGACACCGAGACCGTGTCGATGGACGGCATGGTGCCGGCCGAGCAGGACATCGTGTCGGGACGCATCGATCTCGGTCGCTGCATGTTCTGTGGACTCTGCATGGAATCGTGTCCGTTCAATTCCTTCTTCATGACGAACGAGTACGACGGCATGTCGGGCTTCACCAGGGACGAACTCTGGATGGACGCCTCGCGCACCCGTGTGCTGCCCTCGGTGCATCGTGAAGCTGTCGATGAGGAGTTGGCGAAACGAGCGACCAAGGAGCAGGCGAAGCGAGACCGAGCGGCCCAGAGGGCGGCTAAGAAGGCAGCCGAGAAGGCGGGAGCGTGATTCCGCATGGACATCGAGACGGCGGTGTTCCTCGTTTTAGCGACCATCGCCGTGGTCGGCGCCCTCGGCCTCGTCTACGCCAAGGCGATCGCTCACTCAATGCTGTTCCTGGTGTTCTCCTTCTTCGCCGTCGCCGGCGTCTTCCTGATGGCCGGTGCCGAGATGCTGGCGGCGATGCAGATCCTCGTCTACCTCGGCAGCGTCCTTCTGGTCGTTCTGTTCGGCGTCATGCTGACCCGCCGCCAGATCATGGAGGGTGATTTCGATTGAAGGGGCTCGCCGCGGTCATGCGCGTCGGTGTGGCGATCCTCGGATTGCTGCTGCTCCAGTTGCTGATGGCATCGGATTCGTTCGATGGCGAGCCTGCCGGCGGCATCACGAACGGCGTCTTCGCAGAGGCGCTGTTGCTCGAATGGTCGTTCACCCTGCTGGTGCTCGGCGGACTGCTCGCGATTTCGATGATCGGTGCTTCATATCTGGTCCGCGATGAGCGGCTGGAGAATCTCATCTTCGATATCGGAGGTGAAGAGGAATGATCGACCCGGCGATGGTATCCGGGCTCTCGGCCATCCTGTTCTGCATTGGCCTCGCCGGCGCGTTCACTCGCAAGCACGCCATCATCGTGCTGATGTGCATCGAGATCATGCTGAACGCGGTCAACCTCAACTTCGTCGCCGTGGCGATGCAGACCGGCGAGCCGACCGGCTGGGTGTTCGCCGCCATCGCCATCGCCATCGCGGCTGCCGAGGTCGCCGTCGGCCTCGCGATCTTCCTCTCTTTGTATTCGACGCGCGAGGTCATCTCGTTGGATGAGATGGATCTGTTGAAGCATTGAGGCGGATGGAATGGCAGCCGAACAGAACGAGTCGTCGCATCTGCTGATGCTGCTGCCGGCGCTGCTGGTGCCGCTAGGCCTCGCTTTCGGCTCCACCAATCCGAGCGTAGAGTGGTCGTTTCTGATCATCGTCGTGCCCTTCCTCGCCTTCCCGGTGATAGCCGTGGTCGGTCAGGTGTACAACCGTCAGCGGTGGTGGAAGGAGGGGCTGAAGGAGGGTGGCACGATCGCCCTGGCGGCGCTGTTGCTGGCTCTCGTGATCACCGTCTGGCTGATCGGCGACTACCTCACCGAGGTGCTGCTGTTCAAGGGTCAGGAGGAGAGTCTCTTTACTTGGGTGACGTTCGATGTGCTGATCCAGACTGAGGCTGGTTGGGCCCTCGATTCGAGCGGTTGCGCACCTCAGGACGGATTCTGCTTCAGCGGTCTGACGATGGGCGTCTGGATTGACGCCATCACCCTGATGCTGCTGTTCGTCGCCACCTTCCTCTGCTTCCTGATCTGCTGGTTCAGCATCGGCTACATGAACACCGATTCGATCAACGAGGACCGAAATCACCGGTTCTACGCGCAGTTCCTGCTGTTCAGCGTCGGCATGTTCGGCATGGTGCTGGCTGACAACTTCCTCTGGCTGTTCATCTTCTGGGAGATCATGGGGCTGTGCAGCTACCTGCTGATCGGCTTCTACTACTGGAAGCCGAGCGCTGCTGCGGCTGCCAAGAAGGCGTTCCTGACGACCCGTGTCGGTGACGTCTTCCTGATGGTCGGCATATTCGTCCTGTACCGCATCTACGGCTCACTCTCCTTCGAGGTCATCTTCGACGACCCTTCCACCGGCCTCGGCGGCGCTCTGGTCGATGTCTCGCTGCTGCGCTGGGCCCTCGTCATGATGTTCATCGGAGCGGTCGGCAAGAGCGCCCAGTTCCCACTGCACGTCTGGCTGCCCGACGCGATGGAGGGTCCGACGCCGGTGTCGGCCCTGATCCACGCCGCGACGATGGTCAACGCCGGCCTCTATCTGGTGGCCCGGATGGTGCCGTTCTTCGACGCCGCGAACGGCGGCCTGGCGGAGCTCGCGGACGTCGGCGTGCTGATCGCTTGGATCGGCGGCATCACCGCCTTCATGGCGGCTCTGATCGCCTTCGTCCAGAACGACATCAAGAAGGTGCTCGCATATTCGACGATGAGCCAACTGGCGTACATCTTCACCGGCCTCGGTGCAGCGCTCTGGTTCCTCGCGCACGGCTCGAACCACGAGATGCATGTCGCCGGGCTGGTCGTACTCGGCGCATCGCTGTTCCATCTGTTCAATCACGCGATGGCGAAGGGGATGCTGTTCATGGCGTCCGGTTCGGTCATCCACGAGATGCATCACGCGCATCACTCATCGCACGACCACGGCGACATACGGGTCAGCCCGCCGCCCGAGGGCGTGCCGGAAGCGCTCGACAATCTGATCGCCTATCTGAAGGCGAACAGCCTGACCGCGCGCGGCTTCTTCCAGTTGATGGACCTCGATTCGAGCCGCACGCTGACGGTCGATGAGATCACCAACGCGTTCCGTGTATGTGATCTGGCGGATGTCGATTCGTGGGATGTCGAGGGGATGGTCGCGGCGATGGACCGGAACCAGGACGGTGAGATCGATCCTAGCGAGTTCGATTCGTTCCTGATGGACTACCTGATCGCGGGGCGCGTCGGCACGGCCGCCTCCGACGACGACTTCGACCCGCAGGACATGCGTGGGATGGGCGGTCTGGCCGGTCGGATGCCGGTCACGGCGGTCGCCATGATGCTCGGCTCTATGTCGATAATCGGAATCCCGCTGATCGGCGGCTTCTGGTCGAAGGAGGGCATCGTCGGCGGCGTCTGGGAGGCGGTCTTCGCCGGCGGCTCGATGATGGCCGTACCGGCGATGTTGGTGCTGCTGACCGCTGGAATGACCGGCTTCTACATGTCTCGGATGTGGTTGATGACCTTCGCTGGCGATCACCGTACGGAGTACGCCGCTGAGGTCGTCGAACAGACGCCTTGGATCAAGACGCCACTCGTCGTGCTGTCGCTGATGACGGCGCTCGGAGGCATCGTGCTGGCGCTGCTCGGCGTCGGCCACTTCCTGGCCGAGAACGGTCTGCTCGGCCTGGTCGATCACGAAGGTCACCCGGTCGGCCTGTTCGAGGCGCTGCTCGGCCTGCTGAAGCACGCCTTCCTGCCCGACAGACCCGAGATGATGCTGGTCACCTACGCGACCATCATGCTGGCGCTCGGCATCGGTCCGTTCGTCGCAGCTCGTCTGCACGGCGGCGCGCTGCCGGCATCGGCAGAGGCGAACCGACTGGTCGCCTGGCTGCCAGCCCTGTCGGCCCAGGCCGGCCGCAGCGAGATCGACGATCTGGCCGAATCCGGCTTCGCCGACGCGCTGCAACGGCGTCTTTACTTCGACGAGGCGTATGAATGGCTGATCGCGCGGACCATCATGCCGTTCGCAGCCTTCGCCGCCTGGTTCGACAACAACATCATCGATGGCGTCGTCAGACTGATCGAGCGAGGCAGCGTCGCAGGCTCACAGCGGATCCGTCTCATCACGACCGGCAACGCCCGCGATTACATTCTGATGGCCGCCGTCGGCGCGTTCTGCATCGTTCTGCTGCTCGTGGGGGTCTCCTGAATGGATATCCTGACCGCCATCACCGTGCTGCCGATCATCGCCGGTCTGCTGCTGATGCTGTTCGCCCGGGAAGCGCCCACCTCGAACAACGAGGCGGTCAACAGAGCGGTGCGCAACCTCTGCTTCGCCATCTCGCTGCTGATATTCATCGGCGTATCGCTGCTCGCAATCGAGTCGTTCAGTTCGATCGACTGGTCGGCCCTCGCTTTTGGCGACTACACGCTGCAGAACGATTGCGCCACCGGCTCATGCCAGTTGATCGGCGCGATAGGAGTCTCCTGGCGGGTCGGCATCGATGCGCTCTCGTTCCCGATGGTCTGGCTGACCGCGCTGCTCGTGCCCATCTCGATGCTTGTCGAATGGGACGCCAAGAAGGGCGCCTACTTCCACTCACTGCTGCTGCTGCTGGAGGGCGCCCTGATCGGCGTGTTCGTCTCGCTCGACCTGTTCATGTTCTACGTGTTCTGGGAACTGACTCTGATCCCGATGTTCTTCCTGATCCTGATGTGGGGCGGCGAGGACCGGAAGTACGCGGCGATGAAGTTCTTCATCTACACGTTCACGGCCAGCATCCTGATGCTCGTCGGCATTCTCCTGATGTACTTCCACACCCCCGACATCTCAGGCATCTCCGGCACCCTGACCGGTCATCATTTCGACATGGTGCTGATGGCGAGTCAATCCGGGTTCATGCAGGCCGAAGGCTTGCGTGCCTTCACCTTCCTGCTGCTGCTCGTCGGCTTCGCCGCGAAGATGCCGAGCGTGCCGTTCCACACCTGGCTCCCGGACGCGCATGTGCAGGCGCCGACGGCCGGCTCGATGCTGCTGGCCGGCGTCATGCTGAAGATGGGTGCTTACGGCTTGCTGCGCATCGCCGTCAGCATCTTCCCGGACCAGACCGTGGCTTTCGTGCCGCTGCTGGTGTTGCTGGGCATGGTCAGTCTGGTGTACGGCGCCTGGGTCTGTCTCGGCCAGACGAATCTGAAATCGATGGTAGCCTACTCCTCGATCTCGCACATGGGACTGATCTTCCTCGGTATCGCGACACTGCAGCCTCTCGGCATCGCCGGCGCCGTCTTCATGATGTTCGCGCACGGCCTCATCTCACCGCTGCTGTTCGCTGTCGCCGGCTCGTTCAAGCACCATTACCACACGCTGGAGATCGGCTCGATGCGTGGTATCGCGCACCACAGCCCGTGGCTCGCCAGCCACATGATGATCGGCTGGATGGGAAGCCTCGGACTGCCGCTGATGGCCGGCTTCGTGGCCGAGGTCTGCATTCTGTTGGCGTTCTGGATGTCGT
Source organism: Candidatus Thalassarchaeaceae archaeon (assembly GCA_963582725.1). GTDB lineage: Archaea > Thermoplasmatota > Poseidoniia > Poseidoniales > Thalassarchaeaceae > CAUZSY01. The sequence continues at coordinate 11,861 of CAUZSY010000005.1, read as the reverse complement.
TCGGCTGGTTGACGCTGCTGCCTGCTCTGACCCTGATCATCACGGCCGCGTACTATCTCCAGAGCATGCAGCGCACCATCTTCGAGAGTGGCGACCCTCATCGAGCGATCCTGCCGGAGACGATGCGGGGCGAGCAGGCGCGTGACATCACCTGGCATGAGAATACAGGCATGATCCTGCTCGGTGCGTTAGCCGTCATCTTCGGCATCCTGCCGGGCATATTCCTCGGCATGATGTCGAACTGGAGCAGCGGTCTGGTCGCCGAGTCGTTCCTCGCCGTCCTCGATGCGCTGGGGGTGACGCCATGATCGAGTTGCCACTGCTCGCGGATCGGCTGTTAGCCAGTGCGCTGCGACCGGAGTACACCATCCTCATCGGCATCCTGCTGATGATCGTCGTGCCGAACCTCGGTAATGCGAAGATTCGCATCCCGATGACGAGGATACGCATCCCAGTGCTGCTCGGCGGTCGGCGCTTCAAGGCGACCTCGGACCCGTCGATTCCTTCGACCATTGCACTGATGACGCTGCTGCTGGCGATGATGAACGCGTTGTTCACCTTCGCCGGCGAACCGCCGATGGGGTCCGCCGTAGCGTGCATCACGGCTGCGGGACTGGTCGATGTCGGCTGCGATGACGTGACGGACTACGTCCTGCGAGTCGACCCGTTCAGCCGCATGATGGAGGTCATCTTCTACGCCTCGCTGATCTTCGTCTCGGGCGCGATGGTGCATCGGATGCCGGCCACACCGGGTGCAGAGGGACCATCCCCGAGGGCTGAGGAGGGCGTTCGTCAGCGGATGATCGAGCGTCTGTTGAACAACCGTCGGCAGGTCGATTTCCATCTACTGATCCTGTTCGTCGCGTTCGGCATGAGCATCGTCGCTCTGGCGACCAACCTCTTCCTGTTGTTCGTCGGGCTCGAACTCGCCTCGCTGGCGATCTACGTGCTAGTTGCCTTCCACAAGGAGAGTGCGGAGAGTGGCGAAGCCGGTGTCAAGTACTTCATCACCGGTTCGGTGTCGAGCGCCGTCGGTCTGTACGGCCTGTCGCTGCTGTTCGTCTGGAACGGCAATGTCAGTCTGGTCGGCGCGGCCGGTCTGCCAGCCGCCTGGGCCGCGATGTCGTCACCGGACCCGCTGGCTCTCGCTGGCATCGGGCTGATGCTCGTCGGGTTCGGCTTCAAGGTCAGCGCGGTGCCGTTCCACTTCGCTGCCCCTGACGCCTACGCGGGCACCACCGCGCCGGTCGCTGGAATGCTGGCGACCGCTTCGAAGGCCATGGGCTTCGCCGCCCTGCTGCGGGTCCTGCTGGTCGTCGCGGCGCCGAGCGGCAACGACGCCCACTGGCTCGGCCTGCTCGGCCTCATCTCGGTCATCACGATGACCTGGGGCAACCTCGCCGCGCTGTCCAGCGACAATCCGAAGCGGATGCTCGCCTATTCGAGCGTCGCCCACGCCGGCTACATGCTGGCAGCCATCACCGCGGCCGGCAGCGGCAGCGTCGACGCAGCCACCCAGCAACTTCTGGTCACCGCGGTGATCTTCCATCTGGCGGTGATGGTGTTCTTCAAACTCGGCGCCTTCCTGGTCATCTCGATGCTCGAGATGGAGGGCCGCGGCTCGCACGTGTCGGACTTCAACGGACTCGCCAGCCGCGACCCCATCATCGCTATCGCGATGTTCGTCTTCATGCTCTCGCTGGCCGGTGTGCCACCGTTCTCTGGCTTCCTCTCCAAGTTGCTGATGCTCGACGGCATCATCCAGGCCAGCGCCGCCTCCGGCGCGGTAGGCGCGACCGGATTGATGGCCTGGGCGCAGAGCGCCGACTGGATCCTCTGGCTGGCCATCGCCATCGGCCTGAACAGCGCGCTGTCTCTGTTCTACTACCTGCGGATAGGTCTGGTGATGTTCAGTGAGGAGAGCGACCGGACCCGCCCCATGTCACGAGCGCCGTTCCTGCGCATCGCCATCGTCGTCTCTCTGGTCGCGACCCTCGCTTTCGGAATCGGCTCGCTCAGCGACCGACTGCTGGCGATGGTGGCGTTCGCAGCCAACCAGTTGCTGGCGTTCTGACCACCTCCTCGCCCCTCGAAGCGACGGCGTCCCGGGCTCGGGTGTTCGAGACGGACTTGGAATGAGGCCGACTTCTTTTCAAAGGGTGGGCCGCAGCGGCGGCCACATGGGACGACGCCGTGAGGAAGAAGTCGACAAGGAGTTGCTGGCGCAGCTGATGTCGGCCGACGGCAGTCGAATCCGCGTACCGCTGCCGAAGCGCAAGGTGAACGAGATGTTCGCGATCGCCGACCAGATGCTCGGCGGCCGCCGCGTCCACGCGGTCTGCGAGGACGGCGAGACCCGCCTGGCGAGGATCCCGGGCAAGATGCGCCGCCGCCAGTGGGTCCGAGAGGGCGACCTGATCGTGCTGCAGCCGTGGGACTTCCAGGACTCCAAGGCAGATGTCAAGAAGCGATACACCAAGACCCAGGCGCTCTATCTGTCGAGGAAGGGGGTGCTGCCCGCCGTCGTCGACATCTTCGGTGCTGGCGAGGACACGGTCGACATTAGTGATGATTCGGGGCTGTTCGCACCCAGCAGCCCATCCGAACAGATCGAGGAGAGCCAGCCGGTCGATGCTTCGAAGGCAGCGGAATCGGAGGCAGCGGCCGTCGAGGAAGCGAGTGCCGACGGCGAAGAGGCTGTAGAGGAGCCCGCCGCCGAGCAGCCCGAGGAGGGTTCGGTCGAGCCGGCAGATGCCGAAGAGCCAGATGCTGAGGCGTCCGAACAGTCTGAACCTGAAGATGCTGAGAAAGAGGAAGGGGAGGACATCGACTCCTTCTTCAGTTGAGCCCACCGCCACTCCCTTCACCTCAGCCGGCCGAACCGCTCGAAGGGAAGCGGGGCTCGCGGCGACGTCCAGTGAAGGCCTGATATGGGGCGGCCGCAGGCGTGCAGGTCGAACAGCCATGTACGCTTCAGACGATGACGAGGGAGCAGCATCTCCCGATGACCCCCCGGCAGGGTCGGAGGAGCGTGATGGCTCGGAGGAGTCCGATGACACGGAGCAGCCGGACTGGTCGGACTTCGACGATGTCGAGACGATCGACTATGAGCGGATGCACGGCGAAGGCGGCAAAGAGTACGAATGGATGACTGAGCACCGGAATCAACGGATGTTCGAGGACATCGAGCATCGTTTGCAGGGCGTCCTCGGGACCGGCCGATTCGACTGGGTCGACCGAAGAGTGTTCGATCAGGTGTTCGATCAATCCACCCTACTGGCGCTCCATAAACTGATGAAGAACGGTGCGATAGACACCGTGAATTTCCCGATCGCCAGAGGCAAGGAGGCGCACGTCTTCCATGCGACGACAGACGAGGGGCCTGCGGCGGTCAAGATATTCCACACTTCGAACGCCGTCTTCAAAGGGCTGGCCAGATACATCGATGGGGATCCACGCTTCTCAGGTCTCCGGAGAAGGCACCATCTGGTGGTCACCCTGTGGGTCAGGAAGGAGTACCGGAATCTATTGCGAATGCGCAAGCATGGACTCCGTGTACCGCATCCTAGAGCGCTGTTGAAGAACGTCTTGGTGATGGATTATCTCGGCGATGAGAACAGCCCGTCGCCGAGGCTGCGCGATGTACAGATAGAGGACTGCGCAGCGATCTTCGAAGAGATGCTCGAATTCCTTCGGATCTGCTGGCAGAAGGCCCGGCTGGCACACGCCGACTTCTCAGAGTACAACATCCTCTGGCACGGCGGCGAGCCGTGGGTCATCGACGTCGGTCAAGCGGTCACGGACCAGCATCCCTCGGCCGACGAGTTCCTGGTCCGTGACGTGACGAGGTTGGTCGAGTGGGCCGGTCGGAACGGCGTCGAGATTGAGTTGGCGGAAGCGATGGCTCACGTGTTGTATGACTGAGTCCTCCCATCCCACCTCCGGTTCGACCCGGCAGCCTCGATGCCAGTCGACTGGCGAGGCGTTCAAATGGGGCCAGCCGGCCGGCCGTCTTGTGGAGGTGCTGGCTCGTATTCCGAAGGACCGCATAGCGGTGCTGATCGGCCGTGGCGGCCGAACCCGTCGACGCATCGAGGCGGCGAGTGGTGCCTCCATCGAGATCGACTCCGAGAACGGCGACGTGATCGCCGTCTGGTCGCCTGACGCCGACCCCATCGTCCGGATGAAGATGCCCGACCTGATTCGAGCCATCGGTCGCGGTCTGGCGCCTGAACGGGCGATACAGTTGTTGGAGGACGACTGCTTCCTGAGATTGTACGACATTCGAGAGTGGGTTGGCAAACAGCCGAACCAGTTGAGGAGGATGCGCGGTCGCGTGATTGGCCGGGAAGGTCGCATCCGTACCCTCATCGAGCAGATGTCGGGTTGCGAGATCGCGGTCTACGGCTCCACGGTCTGCGTCATCGGCGACGAGGAGGCGCTGTCGATAGCGACACCCGCTATCGAGCGCATCCTGCGCGGCGCCGAGCACGGTAGCGTCATCCATAATCTTGAGCGCGAGCGACGAAGGCAGCGGTTCGCGTCGCGCAGTCTCGAGTCGATGCAACTGCGCGAGGACGGTGCCGACGAGCGATTCGAGTCGCTGGTGCCCGGTCTGGCGGCGGCGCGCGAAAGGCGAGAGAGGCATGAATCCCGATCGATGAAGGAAGTCGAGTCGGACCCCGAAGAGCCGGAGATGGAGATCGACGAGATGATGCTGCTGGCCGAGGACGAATCGATCGAGTGGGCCGAAGAGTGAGCATCACTCGGGCTCGCCGCGCCGGCGCAGCATCCAGGCGAGCCATATTCCGACAGCCGATATGGCAGCGAGACTCGGCAGGAAGCCACTGACCGCATTGATGGTGTGCGGTCTGGCGCCGCTGATGATCAGGAACGCCTCGTTGTTGCCCTCGTCTCGTTCGGCTATCTGCCCGTCCGGGTCGGCGACCAGCCTGATGTCGTATTCGCCCGGTGAAAGCAGGGTCACGGTCCAGTTGGAGAGCAGTTCGCTGCCATCGAACATGCTGCCGGCCTGCACCGTGCGCGTCTCCAGAGTCGTCCAAGCGGTCGAGGAATCACGATTCGCCGGCGCTTGCTGCAGTCGCACCGTGACGCTGCCGGAGTACGGTTCATTGGCGACCAGTGTGCCGTTGATGTGGACGTCATTACTGAAACCGACCGCCACTATCAGGCGATCCACCTCGACATCGGTCCACGACAGGTCTAGTCCGGGCGTCACCTCGATGAAGGTCGCAGTGCTCGCTTGTCGATTACCGGCGACGTCCTGCAGCACCGCTCTCAGCATCAGCCAGTCACCCTGCTTGGTAGACCAGTCGATGGAGACCGGCAGGCTGCCGCTCAAGCCGCTGTCGAAATCAAGCCAACGAGTGGTGATGTCGGGCGTCGAGCCGAGGCCATCGACATCGAAGCCGTACTGCAGGGTCGAGTTCGCCGCATCGACGCCCGACAGGGTGTCGGTCGCCTGCACCTCCAGAGCGACCGCTCCATCGATCGAGGAGGTGATGTCGGGCACCAGCCAACCACCGGCGACCACCGCCGAATGGTCAGCCCACATTGCATGGCTGGAGGAAGGACCGGCATTGCCCAGTCTGTCGACGGCTCGGAACGAGAGGTCGTGCACACCTTCCGGCAGCGACAGCGTCGAGGCGCCAGCAGCACCGAGGCTGGTCCACGCATCGGTATCGAATCGCCACTCGAAGTCAGCCACACCCGAGCCGCCGTTGTCGGTCGCGCCGAGTGCCAGATCCTGCACGTGCACATATGTCGAGTCGGTCCAGCTCGCCACCGTCTCGGACAGCGTCGGACTGCCCACATCCGGTCCGGTCCGGTCGATGCCGAGGAACAGTTGCCGCGTCGCGGTGTTGCCCGCTTCATCGTGAACTGTCAGCGTCACTGTGAATGTGCCCTCGGGGAATCCACCGCTCGACCAGTCCCAATGATGCATCAGAGGTCCCGGGCCATCGGCCGAAGGCGCCCCGGGACCGGGTGCACCCGACAGGGTCGCCTTGCGCAGATGACTGTCGGTGGCATTCCAATCGAAGACGAGGCTGCCGTCCGCTGCGACATCGAGCCAGGCGCGGTTGACCGAACTGCTGCCATCGCCCAGTCGAGCGTCAGCGATGGTCAGGCTGAGGCCGGCCGGGTCGGTGTTGTCGAGGGTGAAGTCAGCACTCTCGATGGGGGTCATGGCGGTGCCGTTCGACATGAAAGGTCTGGCCCGTAGGCGATAGTCGGCATCGGTCAAGCCGCTGGTGTCCCATGCGAACAGCCAAGGAACGCCTGAGATGTTCGCCGCTTCGGACCACGACGGACTGGCCGACGCTGCCGACACCTCGATGATCGCCCAACCCACCTCGGTCGTATTGGTCAATGACACCTGCACCGTGCCGCCGACCACGTCACCCGTCGCCGGCACGCTGTCGAACGTGGGTTCAGCCGCTCGACCGGCCGTCCCGGCCGGGTCAGCGGTGGCCGGCACCGCCGAGAGCAGCAGCAGCAGGCAGAGCAGCAGTGCGTGGGTGCGGCGCATGGTCTGTATCGAAACCGACATCGGATGGCCTTGAATCCTTTTACCCACCACATCCATTCTCGCACACTCTCCGTCAGCGCCCACAACCAGCCGTTCACCTTCGTCCCTTCTAGACCCCCACCGAGTCCCTCCCGGTCCCTATCGGGCTCACCCGACTCTAAAGACGCCCCCTCCCGGTCCCTATCGGGTGAAAATGCTTCTATTGACGTGAGCCCTTCCGGAGACTTCCGACTACACAGACGCGAGAGAACGGCAGGCTGGTCCCTCGTCCTTTCGAACATGCGGTCCAAATGGAAACCTGCTCTCACAATCGACCCAAGAACCCGCTCACCGTTGTCCGCTCTCCCAGAAGGAGTCTCGGATTATCACGGAATGTACCTGGGGGGCGAATGGAGTCAGGGTCCCTATTGAGAATCGATTCCAAGGGCCCCCTCCATTCGCTATTGAGGGCCGAGGTTTGAAGTGCCCTTGCAGGCTACCCGTGAGCATGCGGGAGAGGTGTGTGGTGCTGCTCCTCGTCGCAGCGCTGTCGGTCACCGTGTTGCAACCGGGGATGCTGCTCGGCATCGCCGATGCGGAACAGGCAGGCGCCATCATCATCACCGCCGACAGCATGACGGTCGACCCCGCCGCGCCGGTCGATGGAAGCGCCACGATCATCTCGGTGATGCTATCGAACGTCGATTCGTACACCGCTGCCAACAAGATCCACGAAGAATTCGCCTCGGTTGTGGCCGGCTCCTCCGCTTCGGTCAGCACCAGCCACACCTTCGTCGACTCCCATCTGGCGAGCACCCCCGGTGAGCGGCTGATCATAGCGTACTGGCAGAACGGAGGCGAAGAGAACTGGTCCAACAGGACTGTGCTGGTGACCTCGTTGCCGAATCTCATCATCTCATCCCTCGTCATCGAGCCGGCCGGAGAACTGCTGGCCGCACAGGCGTTCAATGTCAGCGTCCAGATATCGAACGTCGGCGGTGCTGACGCCGCCGTGACGCACCTCTCGTTGGTGATCGGGGAATTCGCGGTCGAGTTGGCGAGTCCAGCCGTGCCGGCCGGCGCTGCACGATGGGTGAACACGTCGCTGAACGCGCCGGTAGAGAGTGGCACGCTGATGGTGACGGTCAATTCCAACCCTAATGACGCTGTTCCAGAGACCTCTCTGGCCGATAACATTGACACGACCGTTATCGCGGTGGTGACGCCGCCGAACTACTACCACGATGGCACAGTCTCGATTGTCGAGACGATCGGCGCGCTGGCCGGACCGTGGACTGTTTCGGGGCAGGTTCGTAGAATGGGTGGCGAGGGTGCGAGCAGCATCACCCTGAGCATCCAACGAGCCGGTGGCATCGCGGTCAGGAATCTACAACTCGATTTCACCACCGAGGATCCGCTGGCTGAGTGGAGCACCGAGATCGCGACCCAGAATCTCGGCAGCAGTGAACCGGGTACCATCTCGTTGGAGATCATCATCGATCCCTCCCAGGAGGTTCTGCAGTCGACCAGATTCGATGATACGGCGGCGACATCGCTGACCATCCACCCGGTGCCCAACGTCGTCGTCTCCGCGCTCGCTTCCGCTTCGCCGTCCGAGGTGCGGCCGGGCGAGCCAGTCACCTTCACGGTCTCGGTGCAGAATGTCGGCAGCATCGCGGTCAGCGGCACCCTGCAGGCGACCTTCCCATGTGGTGCCATCAGCCAGACATCGCACCTGATACCTGCGCCGAGCGGCGTTGAGCCTGGCAGCATCACGGTCACTTACGATGTGACGGCATGTACCAACACGGATGGAAATCTGCAGTTCAACGCGACTTGGACTGCCGATGCCGCTAGCCACGACTCCTCGACCGCTGACAACACCGCGACCGGCTTCGTCGGTCTGCTGACGACCCTGCGACTGCGCTTCCTGTCGGATGAGTCGTGGGCGCCGGAGTTGCCGATCATCGTCGGTGGGAATTATCGATATTCGATCAGTGTGGTTTCAGACGAGGGGGCTGGCAACGAGACCTTCCGTTGCGTCGATCTGATCAGCGGCGTCGAACTGAACCGTCAGACCCTGGAATTCAGTGCGACGGGAGCGACGGTTGAGGTGAACTGTCAATACGAGGCGACGAGAGCCGGCGAACTACAACTGGCGGTCATCCCATCCGGGCCGACGGTGCCGACCAGATCGACTGTCTGGTCGGTCGTCCTCGACCAGAACAGGGTCGCCGACACCCCAGTAGGACAGGATCGCGGCATCGCCATCATGTTCACCTCCGGCATTCTGCTGATCGGTGTGCTGGTCGTCGCTGTCATACTGACCCGCCGAACCGTCGGCGACGCCGACCGAGAGACCTTCGAAGCGTGTCCGGCTTGCGGCGGCGAGATAGAAGGCGATGAAGAAATCTGTCCGTTCTGCGATTTCGAACTGGTCGGCGGCTACGGACGGTTCCACGATTGTGCCGAATGCGACGCTTCGATCCCCTCGTCGATGGACCACTGTTCTTACTGCGGTGCCGCTCAGAACCTCGCCGATTTCTACGAGCAGCGAGAGCGCCGCGAGATCGTCGTCGAAGAAGTCGAGGAGGTGCAGGACGATCCAGATGAATATGTGTCTGGGACACTCGATTACGACAAGCGTGTCAGCGAGTTCGGACTCTCGGAGGACGCCCTCGAATCCGACTGGGACGAGCGTCTGGGCGAGGCGGAGAGCGAACTCGACGAGATAGCAGCGAGAGAGGCTGACAGGGCCGCCGAGGACGATGAGGAGGATGTGGGAGAGAGGGTCAGCACGACTCAACTGAAGCAGCGCGTCCTGGAGGACGAATCGATCGGCATCGACGACTTCCTCGCTGAGAAGGCCGTTCGCAGGTCGCTCAAGGACGAGGACGTCAAGTTGTCAGCCAGTGACGCCGACATCCGAGCCGACATATTCGAGGTCACCGGTGAGGATGGAGTGTTGCCGGGCCAGCAGGTGGTGGCCGAGGAAATCATCGATCATTCGATCGGCGGTGATGTTCTGCCCGCCGGCATCGAATCCGATTTCACTTCGTTGGACGAGGACGCTCGGCACACCGAAGGGCTCGCAGAAGCGGTAGAAGCTGTCGAGAGGGCGGGTCAACCAGATATCACAGACCAGAGTTCAGAGCAGCCCGTTGAGCCGAAGAAGCGGCGTTCGATCCGCCGCCGTAAGAACGGCGCCGGTGGTGCGGAGGTGAATGACGACGGTCCTGCAGGAGGTGCCGAAGAGCCAGCGTCGAGCGGCGATGCGCCCAACGATGCGACCGTCGATTCCACTGCTTCTGGGGACGGCGATGCGGCCGGCGACCCGCCCGCCGACGCGATCGATGGCGACGACCCGGATTCTGCCAGTACAGATGCCTGAGCGTTGCCTGACTGATATCTGATGGCGGCCGACCCACAGGGAACTCGCAGACGGATGTCGGCGGGTCCGACCTCGGTCTATCGGCTGAACATAGGGAAGCCGCCCGTCGGTTCGCGAGCAGCCGTGATTCGGCACCCACCGGTGAATTGATGTCATCCTGGTTCTGGTGTCCCTCCGCCTGAGTGATGACGAGCGGGTGGCCGAGCCGTCGCGGCGATGAGGAGCCCTATGAGTGCGGACAGGCGCCGACGGATGTTGCGACGGCTTGAAGAACGATTCATGTTCGATGCATCGACATGCTCGGGCGGCGCGGCCTGCTGCCGGCGGTGTTGCTGACGCTGCTGCTGCTCGGCCCGGGCTGTCTCGGACTCGTCGCCACGCGCGAGTTGATGGAGAGTCTGAGAGCCGATCCCAGCCACCGCGACCAGGAGGTCACAGTGGGTTGGTCCTATTCATTCGACCTGGACAATCTCAGTTCCGCTCAATACCACAACACGACCGATGTTCCGGTCGATGACACCGTGCAGGAGATCATCCTCATCTTCCAAGCCGAGTTCCCCTACAACTTTCAGAACGTGACCGGTGATCTGCGCTATGTCGATGCCAGACTGTGGGAGCCCGGCGTCCGCGACGGCGGCGGCCAGCCGTTCTGGCAGATGCGGGTGACCGAGGACCAGCCGCAGATCCGCGAGCGATGGCAGGACAAGGATGCGGCGTTCGCTGTCGGCGACTGGCTGCTGGAGGTCGAGGCTCAGGGTTACGGCATGGATGCGCCGATCGACATCGTCTCTTTCCACGACAAGTTCGACATCTACGTGACGGTGATCCGGCCGTGCGTCCATTTCGCTGAGGTGCACGCCTCAGACGAGTGCACCGACCTGGTCGACCTGCCCGTCCGTTGACCCCATAAGACCCATTCTCACCGTGACCTCCCTCGACCCCATGCTCCCGGTCACCCGCCCCCGCCCCTGGTCCCCTTCGTGCCATCGGCTGTCGGCCTTCTGAACTGACAGGCCGATCGTCCCCCGAGATGATCAGGTCAGACTCGGTTCAAGCGAGAGATTCGGAGCAGCCAGCTCGACGAGAGCAGTTGCGGCACTTGCCTTTGCGCTCGTGATTGCGGGCAGCGCCACCTTCGACCATCAGTCGCTGGACCTCTTTGATGGCATCCATCAACTCCTTCTTCGTCGCCTCGTTCCAAGGAATCGAGAAGGCGGTCTCCTCGCCATAGCGCAGAATGCCGAACGGTGGCGGCTCGTCGACTATCTCCTCGACCAGATGCAGATAGGCGAGCAGTTGCATGCGGTGGCTGTCATGCGGTTCGCGCGGCACCTTGCCGGTCTTCACCTCGACCGGGATGTACTGCTTCTGCATGAGAACGATCTGGTCGGGCCGGCCGCGAAGTCCCGTCGCATCGTCGTGCAGCAGTTCCGAGTGGCCTTCGTCGTCGCTGTATTCGACTTGATCACCGCGCGCCAGACCGGCCAGCAGTCGCGCTTTCTCGCGCTTCGAATCAATCTGCAGCGCGCGCTGCAGCCGGGCTGCGGTGAAAAGTGTCCAGATCAGCACCACCACCAGCAGCGCGAAGGTCGCGACCGAGCGATTGACCGCGATCGAGAGCGCTACGCCGTGCAGTGAGATGGCGATTGCTCCGAGCAGCAGAACCGCCTCCATACGACCGAAGGTCAGCCAGTCGGACTGACCCAACTTCCACGGACTCGGTATCGGCGAGATGTCCTGCGCGTCGAATTCGTGGATTGTCGAGGGCGGCTGGGCGAGGCCGAAGGGCCAACCGAGCCAACGGCGCCAGGGCATTAGGATGAGCAGCACCGATGTGACCATCCATACGAGGGCGAGCAGCACGAGGAAGCGGCCGACCTGCTGGATGAACCCTTCATCGATGGTGCCTGTGCCGACGAAGTAGAACGCGGCGGTGTCGGC
>CAUZSY010000004.1:0-23915 GCA_963582725.1 Candidatus Thalassarchaeaceae archaeon | reverse complement strand
TGGCAGAACATGTCTCCGAGGCGGGCAGCCGACTCTACGTCGAGATGACGCGTCACACCGACGACGAGGCAGCGAAGACCGCCTATCTCGCCTTCGTCGAGAACATCGAGCCATGGCTGGCCGAGGTCGGCCATAGACTGAACACGATGCTGGTCGAGTGTCCGCACACGTCGGACCTCGACCCGGCTCTGTACGCCGTTATACTGCGCGACACCAGAGCGGACATCGAGATTTTCCGCGACGAGAACATCGCGCTGCAGACCGCGAACAAGAAACTGTCGCAGCGATATGACGAGATCTGCGGTGCGATGATGGTCGAGTTCGAGGGCGAGGAGCGTACCCTGCAGCAGATGGCGAAGATCCTCGAGGAGACCGACCGGGATCGGCGGCAGGCGGCCTGGAGCGCGGCCGCCGAACGGCGACTCGTCGATGCGGTCGAGATCGACTCGATCTACGACGAACTGCTCGCCAATCGGCACAGGATCGCCGAGAACGCCGGATTCGCCAACTACCGCGACTACATCTTCGTCGCCAGGCATCGGTTCGACTATACGCCACGCGACTGCGAAGCGTTCCACAAGGCGGCTGCGAGATGCTGCGTGCCGCTGCAGCACACGCTCGACGACGAGCGCCGCCTACACCTCGGCCTCGACCGCCTGCGGCCGTGGGACATGGGGGTCGATGTGGCTGGCCGGGAACCTCTCAGACCGTTCGGCGAGGTGGATGAGATGGTCGCTGGAACATCGCGGATGTTCCATCGCATGGCGCCTCGCTTCGGCGCCCGGTTCGATTCATTGAGAGACGGCGATTCGCTCGACCTTGACAGTCGAAAGGGCAAGGCACCGGGTGGATATCAGGTTCAGTTCGACGTCGTCAGGAAGCCGTTCATCTTCATGAACGCGACCGGCATGCAGCGCGATCTGGAGACGATGGTGCACGAATCGGGTCACGCCTTCCACTCGATGCTGTGCGCCGACCTGCCGCTGGTCGACCATCGGGACCCGCCGATCGAATTCGCCGAGGTCGCCTCGATGACGATGGAGTTGTTCACCCATCAGTACCTCGACGAGTTCTATTCGACCGAGGAGGCGGACAGGGCGCGACGCGATCACCTCGAAGGCATCATCGGTCTGCTGCCGTGGGTCGCGACGATCGATGCGTTCCAGCACTGGGTGCACACCCATCCTGGTCATACCAGCGAGCAGAGGACCACCTGCTGGCGTTCGCTGCGCGACAGGTTCGGGCCATCTGTCGACTGGACTGGCCTTTCCGACCACGCCGACATCAGTTGGCATCGGCAACTGCACCTGTTCTCGTATCCGTTCTATTACATCGAGTACGGCATCGCCCAACTCGGCGCGTTGCAACTCTGGCTGCAATGGCTCCAATCTGAGTCCGCCGCCCTCGCCAATTACGAGAAAGCGATGTCTCTCGGCGGTATGGTGCCGCTGCCGGAACTGTTCGAGGCGGCTGACCTGGTGTTCGACTTCGGTCCGGTCACCGTACAGCGTCTCATCGACGCCGTCCGGGCGCGGCTAGACGAGTTGCCCGCCTGAACCACCGCCCGCCTGTCTACTCCTCTGAGCCACGGATTCAAGCGTGTAGGGAACCCCGGCGGAGGAGTCCGGTGGCAGGGATTGGAGCAGCAGGGATCAGTCCACTATGCCGCCGGCGGTGACCGTGAAGACCGCCTCGCCTTCCGGCAGGTTGGGGCTGTCGATCAGTCGAGCGATCCTGCGGCCGCCCTTCGACTTCCGCAGGTACAGTCTGAAGGTCGAGGCGTGGCCGACGATGTGCCCGCCTATCGGCTTCGTCGGATCGCCCCACATCGCATCCGGTCGAGAGTGCACCTGATTGGTGACGAGGACCAGTGCGTTGTGAATGTCGGCGAGTTGCTTCAACTCCTTCAGGTGACGGTTGAGCTTCTGTTGTCTCTCGGCGAGCATCGCCCGTCCGATGTACTCGGCCCGGAAGTGGCTGGTCAGCGAATCGACGATGATCAGCTTGACGTCGACGTTCTTAGACATCCGCTTGATCTCCTCGGACAGCAACATCTGATGGGCTGAATTGTAGGCCCGTGCGACGTGGATCCGATCGAGCACGCCGACCGGGTCGAGTCCGGCGCTCTCGGCCATCTGAGCGATCCGCTCGGGCCTGAACGTGTCCTCGGTGTCGATGTAGCAGACCTCGCCGGCCAGACCGCCCTGGTCCAGCGGCAGCAGCGTGTTGACAGCCAATTGGTGACCGATCTGGGTCTTGCCGCTGCCGAACTCGCCGAACACCTCGATGATCGCCTGCGTCTCGAAACCGCCGCCGAGCAGTTCGTCCAGCGATGCGGCGCCGCTGGTCAGCTTCTGCACCTGGCGGCGCCTCTCCAGCAGTGCGCCGCCGCTGAGGAAGCCGCCGATATTGGCGAGTTTCTTCGCTCCAGCGATGATCTTCGCCGAGACGGCCTCGCCCAACTCGGCCTGGTTGGCAAGTTCCGACGGCGACATCACGGCGATCGTCATCAGGTCGTCGAATCCAGCCTCGCGGAGCTTCTCCGCGGTCGCCGGCCCGACGCCTGGCAGGTCCTCTACCGTCGCTTCCGGCTCGTCCACCTCGATCACTACCTCTTCCGTCTCTGAATCGAACTTCTCACTGGCACTCTTCTCTTCACTCATCCGTCTCACTCTCTCGGTTCTGCATCGGACCCAGCCTCGGCGGTATATCAAGCAATGAAGGGGAGGTCATCAACGCTCGGCCCCGCAGGCACCGTCTGAATCGACGCAGTACATCGTTTTTCACTTTCAGTTCTAATTCAGTCACTTTCAGTCGATCTACCACAATTCCCGTGATCGGGCACAAGAGAGGCGGACAACGCATCTCTCGTGAGCGCGCGTGTGCGATGCCGGTCAGGCGGCGGAGGTGGAAGGGCGGATGAGGTCGTCGATCGCAGAACTGTGTCGGCCAAGACCTCGGAGAGGTGAGCGGCGAGGTTGAAATATCGTTGGACTCTCGGCCGGCTCAGCGGGTTGGAGTAGCCAGGTCATCTCGTCGGGCTCATAACCCGGAGACCGATCGTTCAAATCGATCACCCGCTACCACTTCCAGCGTCCGATTCCACTGTGCCGTATGGCCTCTCACATGCTGGATGAACGGCGTCCAGGTATGCCGGCAGGGAGAGTCGGACCGCCACCACCGATTCGGCGGCGGTCGCTTCCCCTTCCAGACGGCCGTGCTCGCCATCCGTCAGCCGTGGGTTTTTTGCCTCCCGCGCACGAGGCTTGACCCGTGCGACGCGTTCCGGCCATTCTGCTCGCTGCCCTGCTGCTGCTGCCGGGCTGCATAGGCGACGACGAGGAATCGGGTCCCATCACGCTGAAGGTGGGGGCGGATGTGACGGAGGGGCACGTCGAGGTGGTGAAGGGGCAGAACGACCAGGTGATATCGAGCAGCGAAGTCGAGGTGACGTTCGATTTCACCGACACCTTCTCCGGCGACGGCGCGGTCCAGACCTACTGGCTGCAGCCCGGCGACGGCGGCGCATTCCAAGAGGTGAACGCGGCAGAGACCAACACCATCACCCATGAGTATCCGGCCCACGGTGCGTTCCAAGCGACCGCCGGTGCCAACGACAGTGCCGGCAACAGCGCCTCCAAGGCCATCCGGATCACCATCCATCTGGTGCTGTTCCTGAACGAGTCGAGCGCGACGGGAACCGACGACCCGAGTGATGTCACCTGGGACACTTCGAGCGAACACTCGATAGCCGCACCTCTCAAGACATCTATCGAATCGAGAGTCGTCAACCTCGAAAATTTATTCTTTATCGAATCGGAGACCGTAGAGGTGACCTGGACCGCCGTCGATCCAAACGATGAGACGGCAGGAACCCAGACCGCCTCGATAACCGAGGGTGATGAGTACACTTGGTCCTTCGAGCAGTCAACCCCTGAACTCGGACCGTGGGTCTTGCATATCGATCTTGACACCCAGGATGAACAGGTGCAGGTGTACACCAAGATCCATGTGATGTATCCGACATCCTGAGAGTGAGGCTCGCTGATCACCGCGGCCTTCGATCACACTGCTTCTTCCCAACCATCTCACCGACTGCTGACCCTCCTGCCCTCAGGGTTGCCTCTCGGGCGAAGTTCAATGGCTCGCGGCAGCGGCGGCACGGAGTGAGAGCGACGTGCGAGGCGACGATATGCGGGGCGGCGACATGCTGGTCAAGGGCGCGACGATGGTGTTGCCGTCAGGTTCCCTGGTCGGCGACCTGCGCGTCGTCGCAGGCCGCATCGCCGAGATCGCGCCGGCCGGCGGCCTGTCGCTGGCTCGCGACCCGGCCGGCGCAGCGGCCGAGTCGGTCATCGACGGGACGGGGCTGCACCTGCTGCCCGGCGCCATCGACCCGCAGGTGCACTTCCGCGAGCCGGGCCAGCCCGAGAAGGAGGACATCGGCAGCGGTAGTCGCGCCGCCGCGGCCGGCGGCGTCACCGCGTTCCTCGACATGCCGAACAACGTGCCGGCGGCGACCAACCTCGCAGCGATCGAATCGAAACTGGTCAGCTCCGCTCGGACCGCGGTGACCCACCACGGCTTCTTCATCGGCGCGACGCCCGACAATCTGGCCGACCTGCAGGCCGCCGTCGGCACGCCCGACGAGCCGCGCAGCCTGCCCGGCGTCTGCGGCGTCAAGGTGTTCATGGGCAGCAGCACCGGCGACCTGCTGGTCGACCGGCAGGAGCATCTCGAACGAATCTTCGAGGGCACCGGCGGCATCATCGCGGTGCACGCCGAGGACGAAACGCGACTGAACGCGTGCTGGCCCGGATTCGCTGAGCGGAAAGACATCGCCGCGCACGCCGAATGGCGCGACAGCGAGTGCGCGCTGATCGCAACCGAACGAGCCGTGGCGCTCTCCGAAGCGCATCAGCACCGCTTGCACGTGCTGCACCTGACCAGCGCCCTGGAAGCCGATTGGCTGGCCGCCAACAAGGGTGAACGGGTGACCGTGGAGGCCAGTCCACAGCACCTGACCTTCGACGAGACCGATGTCGAGAGCGCCGGTACCCGGCTGCAGATGAACCCCCCCATCCGCTACTCCGAAGACCGCGAGACCCTATGGCGAAGACTGCACGATGGCACCATCGACTGCATCGCCACCGACCACGCGCCGCACACCCTTGCCGACAAGGCGCGGGGCTGGCCCGCCGCCTCCTCCGGCATGCCCGGGGTCGAGACGGCGCTACCGCTGATGCTGACGCACGCGGCGGCCGGTCGCTGCAGCATAGACGAGGTGGTCGGCTGGATGTGCGCCGGCCCGGCCGAGGTGTACGGCATGGTCGGCAAGGGGCGACTGGAGGTCGCTGCCGACGCCGATCTGGTTCTGGTCGACATGCGAGCGAGGCGGACCATTCAGGATTCCGACGTCTGGAGCCGTGTCGGCTGGACGCCGCTGACCGGCCGCGAACTGACCGGCTGGCCGATGCTCACCGTCGTCGACGGCGTGCCAGTTCATCGCCGCGACGCCACCGGATCACTGCGAGGCGAGCCGCTGACTGCGGCCGGTGACAGCGGCAGGGCACTCGCCTTCAAGGTCGTATGAATCGCCTCCTCTCATGCCGATTCGGCCGCTCCGAGGCTGACGGAAGGTGCCGAATGGATACGGCAAAGGCTTGATGTCCAGTCGGTCACCGTCAAGCATCGCGCTGCGCGCGCTCGGGTGGAACATAGATGGTGCCGAATCAGAGTCAGGCGCCTCTACCCGAGTTGGATCGGCTGCAGGTGACCCTGCAACGGCTGAAGGAAGCGAACGCCAACGAGAAGCACAAGGAACAGACTCTCGACTACGAGATGCGTTCGATCCTCTCGCGCCGAGATGCCCGGGCCGACATAGAGGGGGTTCGCGAGGCGAAACTGCATGACTGCCTGGCCCACTGCGCCAGAATCAAGAATCTCCAGGAGATACTACGCGAAACCGTGGAGGAGGACATCGAGGGTGGGTTGTTCGACCTCGATGAACAGCGTCTGATGCTGCGCGAGCAGGAACTGCGTACCCAGCACTTCGCTCTGCGAGAGATCTGGATCGAGCGTGAAATGGAGATGAAACGCCTGCAGGAGGCTGAAGAGCTGACCGAAACGCTTCGTGTCGAGGCGAGGGCGCGGCGGCGAGCCAACCGTGAACGGGAGAGGGTTCTCCGTCAGATGCGTGAGGAGGAGGCGATCTTCCGAGCCATCGAGCGCTCGAAGAGCGTCCATGAACTGGAACGAATCGATATGAGCGAGGTCGGCGACGAGGTCCGGGAGGACATGCAAGGATTGCTCAATCGTCGAATCGAGATGTTCCGGGAACATGAGCGGGCCATCGAACGGGCGCGCCGGTTCCGAACGCTGATGGAGGCGCTAGGCGAGGCGACGACACTCGGCGAGATCGATGCGGTGTCTTCGGAAGACCTGTCGGAAGACCATGTCAGAGTGTTGGAGGACATGCGCGACAGGCGGCGTGAACAACTGGAGGCGAAGGAGCAGCGCGACTACGAACGCCAGCGTCATCACGATGTCCAGGACCTGATCCATTCAGCCAGATCGACGGCCGAGATCGACGGGCTGGACTACGAAGGTGTCAACGAGAAGGTCGCGTGGGACCTGAGGAAACTGGCGGCGGTTCGCAGGCAGGAACTGAAAGCGGCTGAGATCTCCGCGCTCATCCTCGGCTGTGATCAGGTGCCGGTTCTCGACGAGATACTGATCGAAGGCGTCTCGGATGATGCGGGGTCGAGACTTCGCGTCATCCACTCCGAACGGCGCGATGAACTGGTAGCGCAACTCCGAGAAGTGGCGCAGTTAGAGCGGTTCAACGACTACAGGATCGACATCGTCGAATGCGAGGATATCGAGCAATTGCTGGCGTTCGAGTTCTTCAACGTCGGCGACAGTCAACACGAACATCTGGAGAATCTGCGTCAGACTCATCTGAATGAGTTGGAGGAGGCGGAGCGCCTGCGCATCATCGCCGAGCAACTGGCTCGCTTCAAGGAGATTCGAATCGCAATCCATAGCGCCGAGATCAGTGACGATGTCGCCGCCATCGTCATCGATGGAGTCGACGAGGAGCAGGCGGCCGAACTGCAGACCATGCAGGCTAGCGTGCATGCCATCCTGCAGGAGAACGAGAATGTCAGCAGTCATGTCGAGGCGGCTCTGGCGATCGAAGCGGCCGCTTCAACCGACATCACCACCGCCGCCGAACTGCAGTTCACTGCGAGGTTGCAGGCGAACGACGGTGAAGATGGAGACGTCCAGTTCACCCTGATGTGGGAGGACCGTAACGACCTCGACCTCGTAGTGACTACACCGGCCGGTGAGATCCTGCACCGTGGCCATCGTGCTGCGGGCAATGGCGTCTACGACATCGAGATGAACTTCGAGCCGGAGAGCGACGAGGCGATCGAGAACATCGTCTGGCGGTCACGCACCGCTGCCGCTGGCACCTACCATGTCTTCGTCTGGTTCAGGGCACGGCACGGCAGGCTGTTGTCGAGTCGGTCGACGCCTTTCACCCTTCGAATCAAGAACGGCCACGATGTCCGCGTCACGCATGGAGACCTCGCGCTGGATGACGACCTGTTGCACGCCGGCGTCATCGAGGCGGCCGATCCGGCGATCAGAGTCCAGACGGCTGAGGACGCCGAGACGGCACTCCAGAGCGCCATCAGCGCGGTCGAACGGATCGGCACGGTCGAAGAACTGCCAGCCGCATCGGCGTTCAAGATGCGAACCCTCGACCGCGAACTGCTCGCCGCAACGATCGAGGAGCGACGACAACACCTCGTCGATGCGGCTCTGGCCGCGATTCGACGGGCCGAGGAGGAGCGGTTCCGAGAGCAGCGATCGCTGATCGAAGCGATGCAGCTCGGCGATCTGCACGAGGCTCAGTTCGACGGCGTGAATAGAGATCAGATGCTCGAACTCGAAGACCTCCGCAGCCGTCGAATCGCCATTCTGGAGCGCGCCTTGCAACGACAGCGTGACGAGGAGGAGCGGGTCGCGCTCGACGCCAGGCTGACGGTGGTCGACGAGATACTGGAGACCGGTGGCATCGACGCGCTGCAAGCGCTCGATCTGGATGGGGTTCCGAGCGGGGAGGCGCGTCCGCGACAGAAACTACGGCTCCGCCGAATCAAGGAGATCGAGCGAGGCGAGGCGGACGCCCGCGCCGAAGCGGCCGCCATCGCCGAGATCCGTGAAGTTCTGGCCGCCTCTCATGGGAGACTCGGAATCGAATCGAGCAGCCAGAACAGACGCCGTGACTTCGAGCAGCGTAAGACCGTGCACGACTGTCGGAACGGCGAGGTCGCGGTATCACTGATCTGGGACGACAAGAACGACCTGAATCTGCTGGTCGAAGCACCGAACGGCGACATCGTCCACCCGAGGCACAGGTCATCGAGCGACGGCGGCATCATGGATGTCGACATGAACACGCGGCCCGAGAGCAATCAGCCGATCGAACACATCCGCTGGGACATCGCCGCGTTCGGCACTTATCGGGTGTTCGTGCACCACTTCGCCTGCCACCGCCGGCTGCGTTCGAAGGATCCGAGCGAATACAGCGTCCTCGTGCACGCGAACGGCAGATCGGTCCAGTACGCCGGCACGCTGAATCCTGGCGACCCGGTCCAGTTCATCACCGAGTTCTCGGTCACCGAGCACATCGCGTACAGCGACGAAGAGGAGTGATTCTTCCCCTCTGACGACCGCGGACGCTCTGTTCTACACTCGGCCACGCCGGCGGCGGAATCGTCGTCTGATCAGCCGCTGCCGTCGGATGATTCACCGCTGCCGCTGGTTTCGTCATCCGATCCTCCATTCGCCGGTTCGGTGACGGAGGAATCCTCGTAGTAGTACGGATCGGCCGGCTCGTAGCCGGGCAGTTCGACCGACGCGGTCAGGTTCAGCGCATCGACGCCGTGCACCATCGCGCCCGCGGCCGAGAACGAGTAGATGTAGTCGCCCATGAAGATCGAGCGGCGCACCGAAGTCGTGCCTGACCACCAGCCACCGTAACCGGAGTCGCCGTTGTAGAAGGCGGAGTGGTTGACGGTGCCGTGCATGTCGAGGGTCTGGTTCTCCGCATCGACGCTGATCAGCTTGAGCATCGATACGAACTCGTAGCCCGAGTAGGTGTAGGTCTTGCCGTCGATGACGACGGTGTCGTAGACGTAGCGGTGCGTCGAGAGCGGCACCGCGAGCATATCCTTGGGCGCCCAGTAGGTGAACGCCTTGTGCTCGTAGGTCGCCTCCGAAGAGGACCACGACCAGCCGCAGTTCCACAGTTGCGGACAATCCTCGTCGGTGTATCCAGGTGACAGCGGCTGGCTGTCGGCGAGGGTCGGATTGGACGGGTCACTGACATCGAACAGGCTGATCTGCGTCTTCGACCAGTCGAGTCCGGTGCCATCCTCGTTGGCCGGCCCGATGCCGATGGTCATCAGTGTGTTCTCGTTCACCGGGTGGATGTAGGTAGAGACGCCAGGCACCTCCAGTTCGCCGAGTATCTTCGGGTCGGCCGGGTCGGCTAGGTCGATGACCCAGAGCGGGTCGATGTTGCGGAAGGTCACCAGATACGCCCGCTCGCCGATGAAGCGAGCGCTCCAGATGGTCTCGCCGCAGGCGATGCCATCGATCTTGCCGGTCTCCTGCAACGAACCATTCGACGCCGCCTGAAGAACCGTCACACGATTCTCCGTCCCGTCACACTCGGTCGACGGTTCGGCTGCCTGCCGCGCTTCGGTCGACTCGGGCGCGCCGACGGCGACACCATCAGCCATGTCCACAGTTACGGCGACTTCGCCACCGTCCATCCACCACCGACCCCAGTTCGAAGAGGTCGAGGCGACGCGGATCGATCCGTTGTGCTCGGACAGCGAGAACTGGTCCTGCACCGTGCCGTCGACCCGGCCGGAGCCGATGTAGGTCGTCTCGGACGGCTCCGAGATGTCGAACGCGTGGATGTTCGTCTCATCGCGGAAGTCGTCGTTGCGCCAGTACCACCACCAGTCGTTGGCCGGCTCGGCCAGCAGCATCATGTCCTGCGAAGCGTAGACGTTCGACCAGGTCGAGGTGATGTGGTCGGTCTCAACCTGCACGGTCTCATCGAGCAGCCCTAGAGTCGTGATGGTCGTGAAGCCGCGGCCGGCCGCACCATCGGTCGCCGCGAACTCGCTGCAGCCCTCGGTCGATACCGGATAGGTGACCACACCGGTGGAGGTCCGCTCGTGGATGCGCGGAGCGAAATCCTCCAGCGTCAGCGCATCGACCACCTCGCGGTTGTGCTGCAGCGCCTCCTGCACGCTGCTGTTCCAGACCGCCATCCGCTGGTCGCGCGCCTCTATCTGCCAGTAGTCGTCCGGCAGGCTCGGGTAGGTTTGCAGTCCATCGACCCAGGTCGATATGTGGGTCACTGCACGGACCGTGCCGTTGACCAGCCGCGCGGTCAGATGGCTGCCCTCGATGTACATCTGCCGCTCGACCTGCGGGTCGCTGCGATTGGTGACATTGATGACCGTGAACTTGACCAGACTCTGCCAGCGGTAACTCCACGAACTGTCATCGAGGAGCATGCCGGCGCGGATCGGATCATTCGATTCCAACTGGTACGCATAGACATCCGAGATGACTACCAGTCGGTCTTCGGCCAGCATCATCTCGCGAGGATTGCCCTCGACGGTCATGTTCGAGAGCAGGTCCAACTGACCGAACGAAGGTACGCCGAGGATGATCAGCCTGCCGTTGTTGATCAGGTAGATCCAGTTGCCGTCAGTCTTCAGAAAGTCGGCTTCGTCGACCCCCTCCTCCTGATTGTTGGTGCCGGAGAAATCCTCTCCTTCCACCCGCTCACCGCCGTCACCTCCACTCGACTGTGCACCGGAGTCATCGCTGGCGGCCATGTCGGCGGTCGGCGCCGATTCGCCGCCTTCGGCGCCGTCGAAGTCGACCGATTCCTCGACCGCTCCGCCCCCGCTAGGGCTGGCTCGATAGTAGTAATCGTCGTCGTACAGGAACTGCCAGTAGCCGGCCTGGTCGAGCTGCACAAGCGCCTCATCGAAGACGGCACCCTTCAGGTCGTCCAGAAGGTCGTCGCAGCCGTTGTATGAGACCAGCGTCGGAGCCGCGCGGGCTCGCGCCGCGAGTTGCAGTCGTGGGTAGTCGTCGGGGTCGTTCGGTGGGGTGGGGCCTGGGTCGAAGGGTTCTGTCTGACCGGGGTCGTCGGGACCATCGATGATCTCCCTGACCGGTCCTATGCAGCCAGAGAATCCAGACATCAGCATCGTCGTGAGCACCAGCAGCACCATCTTGTGGCTCTTTGGCATGGTACGCCGTCAGCGTCGGGTGCTATTAGTCGAACTGGTTCGCCGTTTTTACCCTCATTTGCCGAATTGGCATCTGCTCACCCCCTGATGTCAAGGGCGATTCCAGCGATACGCCTCCCATCCCTCGGAACTACCCATTCGGCTCGCTCGGAAAAGTCCGTGATGACTGAACGACACCCAGAATGGTTGCACGGACAGTGAGCCTCGTCCAACGAATCGAGCAGACGATACCCTATGTCGTACTACTTGAATCGGTCCGTTAAACCCTATTTCAAGAGATATGAAGAGTATTCATTTCGATTCTCAAGGATTGTATCTAGGACTATTCGGATTCATTGAATCCGATCTATCATCATTTTGAGTTCTTCCACTTTCCAAACCGTCATGATCCCAATCATCATCATATCCATCGTAAAAGTCTCCGCCTTCATCATCTTCATCTGGAATAGATTCTATTGGTAACATAAGATAACCACATTTTCTCAATATGTGTTGAAAATGGCCATCAGTTTTGATAAGTTCTCTTTTTCCCATCTCCTTCATGGCCGATAGAAAAATAGCACTAAGTTCTCCATCTTCCAAATCACAAATTGTGGTAAATTTCGTGGTTGGGTCTTCTTCACTCATATATGCTCGATGTGGTTTTCCCATAATAAGATGGAGCAACGGGTATGCGTAGTGACTACCGACTGTAATGCGGGCATTCACAAGGTGGCCCCACGGAGTGGGTCAGATGGCTGATGCGGACTGGACTGTGATCAGAGTGTGGCCCGCATCGGTCAGCGTCCATCTGGCGCTGCGGCCGCGGCCGGCTCGGTCTATCAGGCCGCGCGAGTCGAGCCGGCCGAGATGGTAGGAGACGAGTTGGCGGGTCGCCTCGACGCGTCGGCGCAGGTCGGCCGCGGTGATGCCGAGTTCGCCGGCCTCGGTGAGGATCTCCAGGATGGCTCGCTGCATCCCGGTCACCGGATGGGCCAGCGTCTCGGCGGTCTCCGGGTCGATGCCGCTGGCGGCGAAGCGGCGACGCGTCCCATCGGCCCACGAGACGATCCGACCATCGCGCTGCAGGCGATGCAGATGGTGGCTGGTGACGCCGTTAGCGAGTTCGAGCCCGTCGCGCAGAGCCGAGAAATGGATGCCGGGGTGGGCCTCGATGAATCCGAGGATGCGGCCTCGGCTGAGCGTAGCCCGCTCGCCGCGGTGGCGTTTCGCCAGCAATGGCCCTGCGAGAGCGAGCAGCAGCCCGGTGCGGACGCCTTCGCTGACCGCCAGACCGCCGACCAGCGTCGTCACGATGCCGACAGTGACGACGGCCGCCGCGACTGCGACCATCAGACGCGGGTCGGGAAGCAGTCGGCTGTCCTGTCCTGCGGTATCGCCCTCTGCCGGCATCCTCGCCGCCTCGGGGGCGGCGTCACCCTCCGGCTCGCCTCCAGCCTCGCCATCACCCGACTCATCGGCCGCTTCATCTGCCTGGAGGGCTGCCTCAGGGTCATCATCGGTGGCATCAGAAGGCGGTTCCGGGGTCCAGATGACGTCACCGGTCAGAGCGAGGGTCAGAAGGCTGAGGCCGAGCAGAGTCAGCAGCAGGCGGTAACCGCGAATCCGCTCCATCGAGGCTCGATTGGGCGGGCATCGGTATAAGACGCGGTTGGTGCATGGATTTGTCATTAGGCGAATGACCTCCATCCGGCGCGAGTTGAAGAACGGTGCATCGCTCTCACAGCCTGAGGGGTGGCCACATGGCGGACGCTGAAGAGTCGACGAGTGATGACCCCGTCGAGGAAGAAGAGGATGAGAAAGCGCTCTCCGATTCGGCCGACACCGTGGTTCGCACCTGCATGCAGATCCGCCCGCACGAGAACATCCTCGTCATCACCGACCCGCACTCCGCCGACATCGGTCAAGCGCTCTACGAGGCGGCGTCGCGGGTCGCCGACCGCGTTCTGCTGGTCATGATGCCGAGCACGCATCGACACGGGAAAGAGCCTCCGGGCCCGGTCGCCAACCTGATGAGTCGGCAGGATGTGGTGATGGTGTCGACCCGCCATTCGATCACCCACACCAGGGCGACCAGGATTGCAACCGGGGAAGGCGCGCGCATAGCGACCCTGCCCGGCATCACGATGGAATTGTTCACGAGAGGTGGCATGACGGCCGACTTCGACGCGCTGCAGAAGTCGATCACGGTGATGGCGAAGCACCTGAAGAGGAAGCGGACGGTGAAGGTGACGTCGGAGAACGGCACCGATGTCGAGTTCGAGATATCGGGCCGCTGGGTGTTCGAGGACAACGGCATCTGCAACCGCCCGAAACAGATCACCAACCTGCCCGCCGGCAAGGTCTTCGGTCTGCCCAAGGAGGGTGAGATGAACGGACGCATCGTCATCGATGGCTCGTTCGACGCCGAGGTTCTGGAACAGCCGATCGAACTGACCGTCGAGAAGGGTCGCATCACCAAGGTGAAGGGCGGCGAAGCGGCTGACCGACTGAAGGCGACGGTGGCCGAAGCGTCAGCCGAACTACGCAGTCGTGAGCGCGAGATGATCTGGACGGTGGCCGAGTTCGGCTTCGGCATGAACCCGAAGGCGCGCCTCATCGGCAACGTGCTGGAGGACGAGAAGGTGCTCGGAACATGCTACTTCGGCATCGGTGATAACATCGCGCTGGGTGGCACCGCTAAAGTCAGCTTCCATGTCACCGGAGTGATCGCCGTTCCGGAGGTGCACATTGACGGCGACCTGCTGCTCTCCGACGGCATGCTGCGCGCCTGATCGCGATCAGCGATGCGCCGCCGACCGGGCCTGCCTCGGACGGTTCGACGAACAGGGAGATAACGACGGCACTCGTCTGACGCTGCAACGCCTCACTGCGAGGGTGGCGGCAGGTCGGTGAGCAGATGTCTGAAGAAGTGGTCGAGGCGGCTGGCTCGGATGCGACTGACGAGGAACCGGACGAGGCCGTGCGAATTCCACGAGCGTTCCGGATCGTCGGCCTGATATTGCTCGCCGCGCTGATCCTCTGGTCGGCGATTAACAGGTCCGCATTCAGCCCCGAATCGGTCGACGGATGGCTGGATGAGGCGGGCTGGTGGGGTCCGCTCGCCTTCATCGCTCTGTACACCGTCGCTTCCGTCCTGTTCCTGCCCGGTTGGATCCTCACCACCACCGCCGGTGCCATCTGGGGACCGTGGCTCGGCACCCTCTACTCGCTGACCGGCGCGACGCTCGGTGCGACCGCGGCGTTCCTCGTCGCCCGTCATCTGGCGGCAGACGAAGTTGAAGCGAGACTCGGCCTGGGAATCCTCTCCAAGGTGAAGGATGGGGTCGAGAGGGAGGGCTGGCGGTTCGTCGCCTTCACCCGGCTGGTGCCGCTGTTCCCGTACAACGCGCTGAACTATGCCTTCGGTCTGACCCGTGTGCGCCTGCGAGATTACGTCTGGGCGACCGCCCTGTTCATGCTCCCCGGTGGCTTCGCCTATGTCTACCTGGGCCATGCCGGCAGCGAAGCGCTGGCCGGCGGCGAGAGAGGTCTGCAGGCGATTCTGCTGGCCATCGCGCTGCTCGCCGCCGTCGCCTACCTGCCTCGGCTGATCAAGTTCAAATCGCTCGATGAAGTCAGATGAGGCGCTTGGCACACAGCGGGCAATGCCGCCAGTGATGCTCGACACCGATACCGCAACCGCCGCAGTACATGCCGGTCTGGATGGCATGACGAACGCCTGGGACCGATGCGTTGCGCACCTTGCCGCCACCGCTCCGCTCGATCTGGCGGCGGACCGGCTTAGGCAGCGGTGGCGTTCCGAAGGCGTCGGGCTGGCCGGCTGTCTGCTGGCCGCCCAGCGGTCCGAATGAAGGCTGAGCCGAGGGTTGTTGACCGAACATCTCAGGCGGCGGCGCTTCAGAACCGGTCGGCGCTGGGGCAGCTGGCGGCTGCTGGAAAGGATCGCCTGACTGTGAGGTGGCGCTGCCATGAGAATCGAAGGCGGCGCTGAACGCGTCCTGCGCGGCGTCGACGCCAGCCGTCTGGCCGGCGACTGGCTGGAGGGCCGTGACCGATTGTTGCTCGAGGCCGGCCGGCTGGTGGCCGAGGTGAACGGGCTGGACTTGTGGCGCAGGTGGTTGTGGTGGCATCGGTGAGGTTTGTGGCGCCGGTTCCAGAGCGCCCGGCATGGTCGGAGTACTGGGCGTGGTCGGAGTCTGAGCCATCTGCGGCGTCTGCACGGGCTCCGGCGTCTCAATGACCGGCGGTTCGGGAATCGAGGCGCGGATCTGGATGCCACCACTGAGAACGGTCAGACTCGTTGCATCGCCTCGCTGTCGGGTGCTGGCGAGCACCTGTTCCAACTGGTGGTGCAACGCCATCAATCGAAGTTTGTTGCCCTCAACATCGGTCATCCAATGCCCGATGTTCGCGATGTACAGGTCGAGTTCCTGCAATCCACCACAGGTATGGCCGACCGCGAACATCGTCAGCAGCCGCAACGGGTCGTTGAAGGAATCGAGGATCGCGTGTTCTTCTGGTGACACCACCACCGCTTGCTCGGTCGGCCTGCGTTCACCGGTGGAATCCTCCTGACCGAGATGGATGCGGATGGCATCGGTCATCGAGAGCAGTCCGAAGGGACCTGAGAGCAGAAAGTAGATCTCACCCGCTTCACAACCGAGACGCTGGCTGACGACATCCGTGTCGAAGGTGTCAGTCAACAACAGGTCGCTGGTCAACGAGAGGAACTCGCCCATGCCGTTCAATCGGTCGACCCGATTCAGCCGGTCGATGATGTCGCTCGAACCGGTGTGGCCGTAGTAAGCCGCCGCTTCATCGACCAAGATGCCCTCCGGCAGCATCGCGCCGGCTATGTCGTCGGCGCTCGCTGTCATGCCCAGTCCCTCCCACTGACCATCGGTTCGGCTCGCTGCCACATGCTGTCAGCAATGAACATGACGCAGCCCGAGCAATGGTGAATCGGTCCGATTCGATCTCCGATCAAGAGCGTGCATCCTCCAGAATATGTCGTGACTGGCGCGCCGTCCAGCCCTCTTTGCGTTGCAGGGTCCGCATAACCAGACGATCCTCCTCACCGCCAGCGAGCGATCGTCTGGTCGTTTCGACCGACTCGTCGTAGGCGCGACGCTGCATCGGCTCGAACAGCGAATCCCAGGAGGCCGAACGTCGCACCGTCCCGGTCGATGGCTTGGTGCGGCGACTCGGCGCCGCTGCCGCCGGTCCAGTGGTCCCTGCGGGTGGTCCAGCGGTTCTGGTGGGAGGACCGGCGGTCTTTCCGGGCGGACCGCGCTGGGCGACCCGGGCCTGGGCTCTTGCTGCGAATTCCTCGGCCACCTCGGGCGCATATCCCTGCTCGATCAACTGCTGGACATACGGGTCGGAACTGACCGGCGCGGCAGACCTGCGGGTTCGCCTGACCTTGCGCGATGGAGGGCCAGGGCCGGCAGCCGTGCCGCTACCTTCCGCCGCCTCAGCCGGTCGGACGCGTCTGGAGCCACCGGCCGGCGGGACGCCATCTGGGGGTCCGGTCTGCCGGACCCTGCCAGGCGGTCGAGATGTGGTGGCGGCACCTGCGGCCGTCTGTGCAATCGATCCTGGTGCGCTGCTTCGGCTCGGCGGGCCGCCGCCGAGAGGTGGTCCGCGCGAGCCGGCGACCGTTTCTTCTGGTGAGATTCCAGCAGCAGCGCTGTCGACGCTGCTGAGCAGCGCGTCGATGCCGAACGGAGGGTCGGCGTCATCGTAGTCGTCGTCGTATTCATCATCCTCATCGTCGAAATCTATGCGACCAGAAGTCAGCCGTCTGATCACCACGACGATGAGGAGCAAGCCGATCAGGGCGGCGAAGACACCGCCGCACATCTTCAACGAGATGCTACTGCTCACCTGCTGCTGATCGTCTCGGCTCTGGTCTTCGGTGCAGCCACTGGAATCGACCCAGACGCCGACCGGCGAGTCGGCACATAGGTCTCCAGTGTCGTAGACGCCGTCGCCATCGCTGTCGGTGGTGTCGATGAACGGGCATCCTGGTCCGGCATTGCCGTTCGCGGCACCGAAGATATCTGGACAGTCATCGCTGTTGTTCGCATCCTCGGACTGATTATCGCCGAAGCCGTCGCCGTCGCGGTCGCGCCACTGGCTCGATTCATCCGGGAAAGCGTCGGCCGTGCCGAGTGGTGGCGCGAGCCACTGCCAGTCACCGTCGGACCAGCCGTCACCATCAGTGTCTACGCAACCGAGGCGATCCTCGCTCGAATCGCCGGCCTGGTTCACACAGGCGTCCGAGAGATTGCCCGTCAGGTTGTCACCGAAGCCATCCCCGTCAATGTCGAGCCATTGGCTGGAATCTGCCGGGAATGCATCGCTGGCATCCTCGTAGCCATCGCCATCCGAATCCCAGCCGGCGATGTAGCAGCCGACCTCATCGACGGTGGCACCGGCCGATGTGTCGGCGCACTGATCCGTCTCGTCGTCGACGCCATCGCCATCGGTGTCGCGCTGGTTCGCAGCGCAGCCGTTCGCATCTGCGGTCCTGGTGGAGTCGGTATCCGGGCAGGCGTCGTAGACATCGCCGACGCCGTCGCCGTCGGTGTCGACGGCCAGTTGTTCATCACTGCAGCCATTCGCATCGACGGGCTCGTCAGCCGTGGTGTTCTGGCAGAGATCGACCGGATTCATCACCGCATCGACATCGTCATCCCGCTGTGCCCAGGCACAACCGTTCTCGTCCACCGTCTGGCCTGTGCCGGTGTCCGGGCAGAGGTCGTCGGCGTCTCCGATGAGGTCGCCGTCCGCGTCTTCGATGGGTGCCGGGCAGCCGGCACCGGGGGTGCCATGAGCGACGCCGGCCACCGACGGACACAGATCGCCATTGAGGCTCTGCGGGATGTCACCGAAGCCATCGCCATCCTTGTCGCGGAACTGATCGGGATTGTCGGGCAGAGCGTCGCCCGACTCGTTTCTGCGCAGACCGAGCTCATCGAGATCATAGGTGTATATGTTCGAATGACCGTCGCCATCGGTGTCGAGGCAGCCGAGCAGGTCGCGGGTCGAGTTGCCGTTGGTCAACGGACAGTCGTCGAAGTCGGTCGCGTCCTCGTGATAGATTCCGACCATCCGAGTGCCGTTCAGACTGGTGTCGTTGTAATTGTCGCCATAACCATCGAAATCCGTGTCATTCCACTGTGCCGGATCAGTAGGGAAAGCATCCCTCCGCCACGCTCCAGGTGTGCTGTTGTCACCCCAACCGTCGCCATCGACGTCCCACCACTGTTCGTGGCATCGGCTGCCACAGATGTTCTCGGGCGAGTCGTCCGAGGCTGCCCACGGCCATCTGTCGGCGCCGTCCTCGACCCTCCACGCATCGTTCGAAAAGGTCGAGGTGTTGTCCTGAGGGTCGCTGTAACCGTCACCGTCGCTGTCGAGGCAGCCGCCACGGTCGTGGATGCTGGTGCCGTGGTCATCGACGCACTTGTCGCCATCCGGTGCGGACGAGTTGTCGCCCCAGCCGTCACCATCCTTGTCGGCCCATTGACGCTTATTGTGCGGGAACGCATCCGGGGGGTCCATCTCGCCACAGCAATCAGGACCGTGATTGTCGCCGAGGCCGTCACCATCGCTGTCTCGCGCCTGCAGCCAGTTGATCGTGTAACGGTCGCCATTCGTCCACTGACCGTCATTGGTCGACCAACCGTCCCCGTCGTGGTCACGGCAGCCGGTTCGGTCCCTGTAGGAGTAGCCTTTCTGGAAACAGTCATCGATGATGTTGGCATAACCATCATCGTCGAGGTCGGGGCAGCCGTAGACTGTGAAACGACTCGACTCGGTGTCAGCATCGCAAGCATCCCAGGACGGGCCGTTCACATGGTCGCCCCAGCCATCACCATCACCATCGTTCCACTGGCCGCCGAGGGTCGGCAGCGAGTCGATGACATCCGGCACCAGATCACGGTCGCTGTCGGGCAGCAGCCTCAGCACGACGACCGATTCACCGACGCCGAGCGCTGCCAGATGGACGGTGCCATCCGCTGCTACAGCGATGTCTGGCGTGCCGTGCAGGGCGAGAGAAGGCATGGTGCGAGGTCCGCGACCGAGATCGAGGGTGAATGAGCTGTTCTGGTCGGTCGAAGCGATGACCAGATGTCCGGCTGTGGTCCGGATCCCCTTCAGATAGTCGAATTCGGTGATGTCGTTGGAGAGAACCGTGCAATCGACGAGCAGGTAAGGTGCCTCACAGAGCCGAAGGGTGCCGTTCGGCAGGACGCTCTGGTTCGAGGACTGGTCTGAGATCTCGCCCTGCATCAGTACCGCCTGGCCGACGAAACTCGGTCTCCTGGCGCCCATCGAGGTGTTCCAGGCAGACTTGACCGTCGCGCTTCCGCCCCCATCCACGGTAACGATACGGCCGCTGCCGTTCGGGTTCATGCCGGCGATGATCCAGTCAGATTCAGCGATCGTGATGTATGTCCCAGAATCGAACCCGGCGACGCTCAAGTTGCCGCTCTTCGTGCCGTTCTCGCCGATGGTGGCCGACGAGACGGCGTGCACCGTGCCGTTCCAGTGCAACGCGCGAGTCTCACCGCCAGACAGCACGGTTGCGGCCCACGAATCGCTCGTCGCATCGCCGGGCAGCGAGAGATTCGCCACAGTCCAGTTCGATTCGTTCCGAACCGCGTGACGAATCGTGTCGGTGCTTGGGTCACGCCAGACGACCACTGGTCGGTCGCTGGAATCTCGTTGCAGCAGTGGCTGTGTGACCAGCGGTGAGGCGGTGGTGGTGATGGTCTCGAACTGCAGGCCCGTGGCGTTCTCGAACATCCAGCGAATCGTCGTGCCATCCTCCACGTACAGCATCTGGAGAGTATCGTCACCGGTCAGTGAGAGTGTCGGCCAGATGGCCGAGGAGCCGGCGGCGACCACGGTCTGTCGGGTTACGACGAGAGGTGCCTGGCGGTACAGACGGGCCGTCGATGCGGCATCGCCGGTCTGCCCGACCAGCGTCACCAGACCGGTGTGGCCGAGTGCCATGTCACCGAGGAAGCCATCGAAAGAGGTCCTGATCCAGTCGGCCGCGGCATCGGTCAACTCGTGCGGCCGTTCGAAGTGGGTGGTCCGCCAACCGGACGGGGTGGCATCCGACAAGGATCTCTCCTGCATCACCAGATGGGTCCGACCTCGCATGTCGACCGCGAGTTGGATGGCGACCAGACCCCCTTCATCGGCCATGCTGGGGGTCAATATGATGGCCTCGAAGTCACGGTGTTCGTGCAGGGCTACGGAACTGCCGCTGCCGTTCCAACCACCGAGCAGCCATTCCACCTGACCATCGCCGTCGGAATCACCGAGCGGCTGAATGATGGTGCCCTGGCGAGTGCCATTGGCACCGATCGACCAGATGTTGAACGAGGTCTCCAGAACAGCGGTTCCGGAACCGAACTGGAGCATGATCTCTCCCTTGCCGCCGGCCCCCCCCGGTCGTGCGAGGAACAGATCGTCGAAGCCGTCGCCGTCGATGTCGCCGGCCGCGCCGAAGGCTGTCCCGAGGCGCATGTTCGGCTGACCGCCGACCAGCGTGACGTTCGGATTCGCGGAACTGCCAGCCGGACCGCCGGCGAACAGCCACGCCTTCCCCTCACCGAGATTGTCGCTGCTGTTGAGAGGTTCACCGACCGCTATGTCGTCGTAACCGTCGCCGTTCAGATCACCTGCACCGACGACGGAATAGCCGAACAGTGTGCCCTGCTGGTTCATCTCCCATGTGTGATGGTCCACCAGCCCTCCTGCACTGCCCCGATAGACGTCGACGCGGCCGTACCCGACCAGATCGGTCAGGCCGCCGGCCGAGCCGACAGCGAAGTCCATCGCCCCGTCACCATCGATGTCACCGACCGCAGCCATCGATTGACCGAAGACCAGGTTCCTGCCGGTGCCGCTCCGAGTCCAGTTGACGACGCTCGGAGCCTCGGCGCTGCCGTGATAGACATCGACCAGTCCGCTGCCGCCCGACTCGCCCGTAGGGCGGTCTCTCGACAGCACGGCCCAGTCATCCAAGCCATCGAGATTGACATCGCCTAGCACCGCGATCGAGGCGCCAAAGGCGTCAGCGGCGGCACGACCGTACCAGTTCTGGTCGGCGGATGTCGCCAGCGACGCTGCTCCGAGGTGCATCTCGACCGTGCCGGTGCTGGCACCGGTCGCGTTGCCGGCACCGGGTGCGCCGATCAGCAACTCGTCCCTGCCATCGCCGTCGATGTCGGACAGGATGGCGACCGCGGCACCGAACAGATCACCCGTCGAGGAGCCCGTCAAGGTCTGATGCGGGGAGGAATCCAATCCCACATAGCTCCCCATGTGGACGTCGACTGCGCCGATGCCGCCGTTGCGGCCTGAGTCTCCGATCACCACATCGGTCAGACCGTCTCCGTTCAGGTCGCCACTCGCTATCGACCGACCGTGCTCGGATCCGCCATCGAGCCAGACCGTGGCGGTCGGATCGATCCGGCCTTCCCGCCGGTCCTCCAGGCTTCGAACCAAGCGAACCACATCGCCATCCTGAGCGGTGTAAGCGAGTTGCTCCGTGCCGTCGGTGTCTACAGCGACTGCCAGCGGTGACCCGACACCAGCCGATGCATCGACCACCTTCGTATCACCGCTCGGCCAGGTCAGGTCATGGATGACGCCGCCGACGATGTGCAGGACATGCAGCCTATCCAAAGAATCGATGCGGGCGACGAAGTCCGACTCGACCGCATGGTCTGTCAGGGTCTCGTGAGCCCAGTAGGTCGAGGTGTAGTATGACAGTCGGAGCCCACCGCTGTTCGCCTCTCGCCAGACCACTGCCGCCGAGCCATTCAGGAACAGAACGAGGTCGGGTGTGCCGCTGATCGAGACACCCGTGTTGATGCGCCTGACGAGCCAGTCGGGTGAAGAGGAGGAAGGGGCCGCCTCCATGGCCACCTTGATAGCACCATTCGTCGCGTCCAGATAGGATATCCTGACCCGGCCGCGAGGGTCCATCTCGATGTCACAGCCGGCCCCGACATCGTATCCGGAGACATCGCCTGAGTCCACCCTGACGGGCGAGTCGCCAGTACGAAGGTAGAGCAGTGAGCCGGGGTCTGTGCCGTTCTTCTGCTGACCGCAGATGTGCATGATGGAGTCGTTCTGAGCATCGATTGTGACAGCCGTCTCGGTCAGGTCATCGATCTCCTCGCCTCTCCACCAGATCTGGTCCCTGTCACCGCGAATCGTCCAATCACTGCCATTCACGGTCACCGTCTGGCTGACCATTTCCTCGCCCCAACCTGTCGCTGGTCCCCCGTTGAGCCGGATATCGGAAGATCGAGGCAGCGGTTCGGATTTGGTGGGATCCGGTGTGGATGTCATCGCCAGCGACAGCGAAGACAGCACCAGTATGCTGACGAGGAGAACCGCGCGAACACTCATTTGACCACCGATGCGGCGTAGCCGCACTCAGTGGTTCGAGTCGATGCGCCTGAGTAAAGGGTTCGTGTCCTCCGGATGTGATGGGGCGCAGGCTGAAGGCTGGCTGCCCGCTGCGTCGAGCCGATGCCGACTCTGCTGTGGTGCGCCGGACGTTTGAGCGAGCATGCTCTCTCGGCCGCCTCGCGCCTGGCACCGACACGGGTGATCGGAGTTGATGGCGGCGCCGATTCGGCCCGCGCTGCCGGCCTGAAGGTCGATCTGGTGGTCGGTGATCTGGACTCTGTCGACCGATCGGCCTGGACGGACGAACTGATCGAGTCGCTCGACGGGCAGAATGACAGTGATCTGGTCAAGGCGCTGACGCTCTGTGCCGATCGTGGCTGGCGTGACATCTTCATCGTGGGCGTCGAAGGAGGCCGTGTCGATCACGCCCTTGGAGCGTGGGCGGCACTCGCTGAAGCGCCCTTGGAACTGGCAATCAGGATGTTCATCGATGCGGCTGTCGCGCACCGCGCGACACTCATCCAGTCGGTCGAAGTGAACCTCGGCGAGGATGCGCGTTTCTCGGTCTTCGGCCTGACCGGGACCGACGGCCGGGCTGCACCGCGTGTCGGACTGACCGGTGCTCGGTGGTCGCTGACGGACACGCCGCTGCCGTTATCGACGCGTGGCTTGTCGAACCGAGCCACCGGTGGTCCGGTCCGCCTGACGACGGACGGGGTCGCGGTGCTCATCGTACCAGCTCTCTGAGCGGATCGAGCACTTGTTGTCCAGCCGTTCTCGACCGTTCACCCGCTCTCGCCGGTTACATTGGTTCTCGACCAGAATCGGCAACCGCTGACGATGTTCCTCTCCAGTGCTGCCTCGATGGTCGAAGGCCGCTCCGTCAGCGGGTCACTGCTGGTAAGCGACCCACTGGCCGCTGGTCTCGTCGAACCAGTCCATCGAGCCGTCCGGGTACTGGCGCCAGACGATGCCCTGTGGATCGCTGTAGGTCGGCAATCCGTCCGCTTCTGACGCTGCGTACTCCTCGACAGCCAGCCCGCCGTATGGCCTATCGTAGCTCTCGTCCAGCTTCTGCCGCGTCATCATCAGGCCGACCAACAC
>CAUZSY010000003.1:0-27197 GCA_963582725.1 Candidatus Thalassarchaeaceae archaeon | reverse complement strand
GTCCTATGCCTCCTCCGGCGCAGAGAGGTGACCTCTCGTCCTACCGTTTCTAGCACCGCTCGCCATCCCGTCCGACCACCAGCCCCCCAACCCAACCGCTCACCGGTCGTCTCGCGCCGCGACAGTTCCCGCAGGATGTTCCTGTCCGCGGTCAGGCGAGCTATGCGCACCTGGGTCCGCGCTTCCACCGATGAGGCGTGTCGAGTGAACAACTCGAGCAGCAAGCGTACTCTGTCCCACACTTCGCTTCCGATCGCGTCGGTGATCTCGACTATCTGTCGGGGCAGCAGATTGGCGTGCATGAGGATAAGGTCGACACCGGCCCACGGGTGTCCCTCTGGCCGCATCGACAACTCGTCCGCGATCGCTTCGAGACGACCGGAACCGAGATGGGTCCTCGGGTTGGGCCGGCCAGGCTGGACGATGACCTCGACCAACTCGATGCCCATCGTGGCGACCAGCGATGCGAATTCCGAAGTGTCCTCGTCCCTGGTCAGCAGCAGCGCTCGACGGCCTTCATGCGTCGTCCTCAGTTCCTCGGTCAGGACACCGCCGGCACCGGCCATCAGCGGCAGCCGCTCCCATCCATCAGAGGTCAAACCGGTACCCCCCCGCGAGCCGATACCGATACTGCCATCGTCCACCGTTCATACTCGCCCCACCGGGGCGTCGAGGCGGCAGACATGATAGCGCGTCCGGGCATGCCGCCGGCTAGACCGTAGAAGAGATAGCGGTTGCCACGGTCCGATTCGCATGGTCGAGCAGCACGTGACCATCCTCTGGACTGGTCCCGCGGCCCGTGCCGAGGCGCTCGCCGCCGCGGTGTCGATGGATGACGCGGAGATGTTCAGCATCCATGTCGAGCACCACGATTCGGATCAGGCGACCATCTCCATCCAGGTCCACGATGAGCGGTTACGGACCATCCGGGCGACCGTCGACGATCTGCTCGCCTGCCTCGCCGCGGCCGATTCAGCACTCGATGAGAGCACCCACGAGTGAATGACCCGTTGCCATTCGACAGTCGCTGTATTCGGTGGCGGCATGGACTCATGAAGCCCTGTCAGCAGCGGCCGAACCCTTCAAACACGGCCCACCACCCCTACTCGATGGTGCCTGAAGAAAGCACGGGTGGCGCGGCAGCGTCGACCGACGATGATCGCGCCGACGACCCGTTGCGAATAGTCATTCAACGCGTCGAATCGAGGCGTCTGCCGCACGATCGCTCATCGTTGCTCTGGGATGACGGTGGACTGACGCCGATGCTCGGCGACAGCATCGACAGATGGGTCGCCGCGATGGTCAAGGACGACGGCATCCTGACACCGATCGAAGCGGCTCTGAAGAACGGCACGAGAAGGGCCCGTGTGACGGCCAGACAGGCGGGCGTCCTCTGTGGTGTTCATGTCGCTGAACGGATGTTGCTGAACTGGGCTCCACACATCAACCACTCCTGGCTGAAGAGAGAAGGTGACTCGCTGGAAGATGGGCAGGAATTCCTCATTCTGGAAGGCAACAAGCACTGCATCCTGCGGATCGAGAGGACGCTGCTCAATATCATCGGCCGGATGTCCGGCATCGCAAGCAACACAAGAATCTGGGCCGACCTGTCCGGCGAGTGTCAGGTCGCGGCAACCCGGAAGACCGAATGGGGGCTGCTCGACAAATGGGCGGTGCACGTCGGTGGCGGCCTGACGCACAGACTCAACAGGTCGGATTCGCTGATCATCAAAGAGAACGACATCGCAGCTCTGAGGGGTGCCGACGAGAAGAAGAACAAGGATGTGGTCAAGCGTCTGATCGAGAACATCGACATCGAGAAGCATGGTCGTTTCATCGTCATCGAAGTGAGCAGTCTGGCCGAGGCGATGGCGGCTGGAAAGGCGTGGTGCACGCGTGTGCTCGATCTGGAGGTGAAGCCTCGGCTGGTCATCATGCTCGACAACTTCGGACCTGAGAAGACCAGAGATGCGGTGCTCGATCTCGACAGTCACGGATACCTCGAATGGTGCTTCGTCGAAGCGAGCGGTAACATCCTGTTCGAAGATCTGGCCAAGTGGTCCAAGACCGGCGCCAATGTACTCTCGACGAGCGCCCTCAATCGCGGCGTTCCACCAATCGACATCTCGCTGATGCTCGATGCTGCGATAGGTGGTTGAGTCCTTCCGGCCGCTGGTCGCACGATCACGCCCGCACGCTTCCACCCAGTCTTCCACCGCACTTTTCCACCATTCCCTCACACCTATTATACGGCTGAATCTGCTTCAACCGGACCGATACAGAATGCTGATGCGGTGGGCTGGGATGGCGAATCGATGACGGATGTCCCCGACAGCCATCCCAGACGCGCTTCGCTGCTGGCCAGACAGCGTCTGGTCGACGCTGCGGCGGCCGGTATGCTGGCTGATTCCGCGCTGATCGCGCACGGCCGAGGCGAAGCGTTCGACTATCTGCTCGGCGAAGCGACCTGTGCGGCCGCCGTGGCGGCGATAGGTGAGACCGCCGCGAGACTGTTGGCGGCGGAGCAGCCTATCATCTCGCTGAACGGCAATGCGGTGGTGCTGACTGCCGACGACATGATCCGCTGCGCGGCGGTGCTTCAATGCCCGATCGAGATCAACATCTACTATCGTACCGAAGCGCGGATGCAGGCGCTGGAGAGTCATCTCAGGGAACGCCGGACAGCGGTCGCCGGAATGGCCATGCCTGCCGGCTGGCCGGTGGCGCGAGGCGAATGGCGTGCGGCGGTCGAGTCGGTCGCCATCCTCGGTCAGGCGGCGGATGGTCACATCCCCGGCCTCAGCGGCCCGCGGGCGACATGCTGTGCCGACGGCATCCTCGTGGCAGATGCGATTCTGGTGCCGTTGGAGGATGGTGATCGCTGTGCGGCACTGGTGGCGCTCGGGCGCGATGTTCTGGTCATCGATCTGAATCCCATCTCGAGGACCGCTCGCACCGCCAGCGTCAGCATCGTGGACGAGGTGAGCAGGGCTGCGTCCAGGCTGCTCGATGCACTGCTAGCAGGTCCAACCGAGCCCGACCCCGCATGGAACAACGATGCGAGTCGACATGGGGCGCTCGAGGTGATGCTGCGGTCGATCGATAGGGATGCGGCAGGCTGACCGCAGGGTGGGGCGAGCATGATCTGTCAACCATCGGTGGCGCCATATCCTACAGAAGTGGGCGAGCGCTGGGTCTCACCGGCAACCAGGAGGGTGGTTGGCGGGCCGGAGACAGGACTCAGGCGTGTGCCCGGCGCTCCTGCAGGAGCGCCGACACCCGTTCGGTGATCGCCATCCCTACCGCGCTGCACGAGGAATCCCCACCGAGGTCGTAGGTCAGCACGTCGCCGGCCAGCAAATGCGCTCCGATGGCCTGATCGACGACGGCGGCTATGGAGGTGGCTTCGGAATCGGAATGACGGTGCCCGAGCCATTCCAGCATCATCTGGACACTGGAGAGCGTCGCGATCGGATTGACCCGGTCCTTGCCGGCATGCTTCGGGGCCGAGCCGTGCACCGGCTCGAACAGCATGTGGTGATCGCCAATGTTGGCGCTCGCCGCCATGCCCATGCCACCTTGCAGGACGCTGGCGAGATCGGTGGTGATGTCGCCGAACATGTTGGGTGTGACACATACATCGAACCACTCGGGGCTGCGAATCAGCCACATCGTGAACGCGTCGACGAAAGCGGTGTCCTCATCGATATCAGGGTACTGTTCGGCCGTCTCCTCGAATACTCTGCGGAACAACTGGCAGCCGCGCATGACATTGCTCTTGTCGACGCAGGTCACTCGCCGAGTACCGTCCTGTGGGTTGCCGTCGCGCTGCATGGCCAGTTCGAAAGCGAATCTGATGACGCGTTCGCTGCCGTCCCTCGAGATTGGTCTCGGATCCCATTCCACTTCACCATCCAAGCCGGGGAAATTCGCCTCGGGCAAGCCGGGCCACTCCTCGCCACGCGCCTTGTGAGCGCTGCGAGAGAGCAGACTGTGGTAGAGTCCCTCGGTGTTCTCTCGAACTATCACCATGTCGACCGAACCGGCCTTCCATACCGTCCGGAATTCGCCGTGCACCTTGTGCCTGACACCTGGGTAGAGCTTGATCGGTCTGATATTGGCATACAGGTCGAGACCCGATCTGAGCCCGAGGATGACTTCGCCGCCTGCCAGATCACCGTTCGGCAGGTTGGCTGCCGGCCATCCTATCGCACCGAGCAGGATGGCATCGCTAGCATCACGACATTGCTCGAACGACCCGGCGGGCCACTCCTCGCCGGTCTCCTGCCAGTGCTGACCACCACACGGGATCTCCGTCATGTCGAATTCTAGCGATGATGACGCCTCTATCGAGCGGAGCAGACGGAGTGCCTCGCGGATCACCTCGCGACCGGTACCGTCGCCGGGCAGCACGGTGATTCGGTATCTCGCCATCAAAGTTGGTCATTCGCTACCCCTTGATGAATGGCGCTGTTCGCCAGTCAGCTGTCTGTGAACGGGGAATCGTTGATAGACGGTCATGATGAGGGATTGCAGTATGGACGAGTCCGAGGACCCGAATGTCGGCCGAAACACCGTCATCGACATGAGCAGCCTGCCCGACATCGTGATGGATCTGTGGGAGACCATGCTGCGACTCGACCCGACATGGGATCTCGTGGACTGGCTCGTAGAGCGAGCCGGTGAGGAGTTGGAACTGGCAGGTGCCCAACTGGATGCGGAGCGTTGCCGAGCCGAACAGAGGTTGCACAGGATAGAGCGGTTGGAGCAGCGGCTGTCGCGTATGCGTGATGGTGAGGCGGTGACACCACGCGATCCGAAGCAGCGCAATCTGTTCGATTCCTACACACCCATGGATGGTCGGCCAGCTGAAGCCGAGCCACTCGTGGCCAGTGACGCGGGCGGCGAGGCTGCGATGGACGAAGAGGTCGACGGACCGGTTGACTTCGAAGAGGTGGATGATGACCCGCTGCTGGCGATAGTGCGCGAGCATGTGCTGCAGTACATGGAGGAATCCGACAAGGCGCCTGTCGCCATCGAAGAACTGATCGATGAGGTCTGCCGAGCCGACATCGACCCGACTGAAGTGCACGAAGCTGTCGAGTGTCTGATCGCTCTGCGCACCGTCATCGAGATCGATGATGGGATATTCATGCTGACCGATTGAGGCCGTCGTCCGTTCTGTCGACTGGTTCAAGTGCGGCATGTCCGAAGGTTAACCGTGTCGACCGACGAGCAGGCTACCGACATATCGGCGCCATTGCAGGACGAGCACATCCGGATGATGGTCGATGACTCGCTCGACACCATTCTGAAGGTCACCATCAGCACTGCCATGTCGGTGGTACTGGTGTTCGGGGTCCTGCTGTCGTTCGGTGGCTACCCGTTCGTCGATGAGTTCGGCGACCCCTGGCTGATCGCGCTGATCGGCGCCAGCATCGTGCTCTGGGTGATGCTGCTCGCCATCCATTCCCAGAGGAGGAGTCTGAACGAGCGCATCGACGCCGAGATAGACGCGTTGCGTCTACACGAGCGACGGCGCGCGGTACTGGACATCGACGAGATGATCACCGGCGACATGGATCCGCTGGCTAAGGACATCGACGCTGAGGGCAGAGCCCGGTATCGCACCCGCGGACAGAGTCCGAAGGGTGCCGCTGTCGGCGGTGGTGCCGAGACATTCACGCCGACGATGCCCAGAACCGCTGCATGGGGCGTCAGAGCCGAGCACCGGGACCTGGAGGATGAGTTGACCAGGGCGGAGGAGGTGGTGGTCGAAGCGGATGATATCCGAGCCGCTGAGGCGGCGAGGAAGTGGGCCGCCCGTGAAGCCTCTGATCCCGACCTCATAGAAGCCGGCGTCGATCGACTCGGCGATCTGGTGGCGTCCGGTCATTTCGGTGGTCCGGCCGGCAGTGGCGATGCAGACGATGACTCCCCCCCTGACTGAGAGGTCGTCCCGCAGGGTCAAAGAACGGAGACCGACGCCGCCGGGTCAGCATGACGACACTCGTCAAGGCCATTCTGGTTGCTGGGGGACACGGTTCGCGGCTTCTGCCGTTCACTCGGTACACCCACAAGACCCTGTTGCCACTGTATCGCCGGCCGGTCATCGACTACGCGCTCGCCTTCATCCGCCGTACCGGCATCACCGACATCACGATCATCGGCAACCAGTTCATCGGTCAGATAGCG
Source organism: Candidatus Thalassarchaeaceae archaeon (assembly GCA_963582725.1). Taxonomy (GTDB): domain Archaea; phylum Thermoplasmatota; class Poseidoniia; order Poseidoniales; family Thalassarchaeaceae; genus CAUZSY01. The sequence goes on along the minus strand of CAUZSY010000003.1, from coordinate 21,002 downwards.
AAACACGTCGGCACGGGACTGCCTGGCGAGAACATCCACTATGTCATCGAGGAGGAGCCCCGAGGCGTCGCCTTCGCCCTGAACCTCGCCCGGCCGCACACTCAGGACTGCCGCTTGTTGGTCTTCTTCTCCGACAACATAACCACCGCGAATCTCATCAACGAGGTGCAGGAATGGCGGACTGCGGAAATGCCCGGATGTCTGCTGCTGGGTCGATCCGTGCCCGATCCTCGGCCCTTCGGCGTCGGCGTGTTCGACGATGCCGGAGAACTGATCGATATCATCGAGAAGCCGGAGCAGCCACCGAGCGACGTCGCGATAGGTGGCATCTACCTCTACGACGAGAGGTTCTGGGATCTGCTGGACGAATGCTGCGGACCGGAACAGGAGGATTTCTCGATCACCAATCTGAACAGGAGATACATCCAGATGGGGGCGGCGCGATTGCGCAACCTCGGTGAAGAGGAATGGCTGGACTGTGGCACCCCGGAGGCTCTGCTGCGTGCCGGCGTCCTCGCCAGAGATGGTAGGATATCGCCCGAACCGTGCCATCTGCGACCCAACGACCCCGCGACCGGCAGCGACCAAGAAAATCAGATGGGGTTCTGAGATGAAGGTCGGGATCATCGGGGCTGGAATCGTCGGCGGCGCCATCGAACACTGGTTTGCCGAGGCGCATGAGCTGTTCGTCCACGACCCTGTCCGAGGTACCACGCTGACCGATGTGACTGACAATGTAGAGATGGCCTACATCGCCGTGCCGACACCGATGAGCGACATCGACGGCGCCTGCGACACCAGCATCGTCGAATCTATCCTGGATGAGTTGCCCGAAGGTTTCACCGCGGTCATCAAGAGCACCGTCGTGCCGGGGACCACAGAGCGATTCCAACAGCAGAGGCCACACCTGAGGATCGCCTACTCGCCTGAATTCCTGGTCGAGAGACGGTATCTGGAGGACTTCGGGAATCAGGACGTCCTGGTCTGCGGCACCCACCATCCGGAGGTCGCCGAACTGGTTTTCCAGCAGCATCGAGAAGCCGGTGTGCTGAGGCGCGATCAGACCTTCCATGTCACCCCCACACAGGCGGAACTGGTCAAGTACACCAAGAACACGTTCTATGCCCTCAAGGTGATCTTCGCCAACCAGATGTACGACATCTGCGAAGCGCTCGGTGAGGATTGGTACTCGGTGCGTGACGTGATCACGGCGGAGCAGGCGCAGCCTATCGGACCATCACACCTCGACCCTATCTTCGGCCTGAACAGGGGGTTCGGTGGGAAATGCCTGCCGAAGGACAGCATGGCGCTGACGGTGCTGGCGCGACAGCATGGTGTTGAGTACGCGCTGCTAGACGCCCTTCGATCTGACAATGAGAGGCTACGGCTAATCCTGACGGGGCTAGAGAGCGATGTCAAAACGCAGGACGACTGACCTGCAGGCTCGGTCGCTGGCTCTTCGCCTGTCGATTCCGCCGGCGCCGTCGCCCTTCTGTAGCGACAGAATCGTTTAGAGGCACGGCCCCTCTGTCGGGTCAATGCTTCCGGACACCCTGCACACCCTGCCCCAGAGCGAGCGGTTCGCCTACGCCAAACTTCTCGCCTACACCATGCGCATCGACCAGTCGGTAACCCTCGATGAGATGGCCGTCTTCGAACAGCGACTCGGTACGGCCATGCTGTCACCCAATCAACGAGAAGCGATTCGGAACTATCTGAAGGATGCGCCCGATCTGAAGGAGTGTCTGTCCGGTCTCGGCGCCGTCTCCGGCCGACTGGCTCTGCGCGACGCCACATTGATGACCGCGGCGGACGGACATGTCGACGAGGACGAGCGTGACGTGCTGAACAGGATCGCTGCTCACTTCGGAATGTCGCCGGGCATCGTCGACGACCTGTTGGCATGGGTGCTCGATGGCTATGACTGGATGCAGCGCGGTCTCGACATCCTGAATCAGGAATGAATGGTGACCGGCGGTGCTGCCCGACGCCATCGACATGTGTGATCTCGCCACCCGGGAGGGTTATGTCACCATCCTGATGCTGGTCGCCAGCAGCGATGGTCGGCTGGTCCGAGAAGAGAACGCGGCGATCGAAGCGGCTATGGGGCGAGCGATGATAAAACCGGAGCGGAGGACGGTTCTGAGACAGGCGCTCCGAACCACTCCCTCACTGGAATCGGTCATCGAAGGCATGCAGAGCCGTGGCATCCGAGTCGCACTGAGAGACTCGATCATCATCGCCGCCTGCGATGGCGACTATCAGGCCGAGGAGATGCTGCTGATAGGCAGGATAGCCGAGGCCGCGGGAGTGGCAGGAGATGTGCTCGATGAACTCTACGAATGGGCCGGACGTGGTTGGGACTGGTTGGCTGAGAGCAGGTTGCTGCTGGATGTGCCTCTGCCTTCAGAGTCCGGTGAGTGATTCGGCCTCCGACAATCGATAAGGTTTGATAACGCCGACTCTTGGCCACCCATCGAGGAACATGGCAGGCGGCGTCAGCGGCTGGTACGCGCGACTCGACAGGGTCTGTGTCGAGAGGGTCGATCAGATCGATGTCTGGCTGAATGCCTGGGAAGAGTCGTTGCGCACCAATAAACCGGTTGCTGCGTGCATACCGACACACTGGCCTACCCTTCCAGCGGGGCTCCTCGCCGACCCTGGCAACGTCCTCGATCACCTGCTCGCCCGACACGATGCAGACTGCGACGGGCGCTCTCCGAGAGGCGCCCATCCGACCCCTCCGAGGCTGGCTGACGCGATGGTCGCGGCTGAACTGCACAGCCTGATCAGTGAGGCCGAGCAGGTCAGGGCGCCGCCCACCTTCGACCCGGCTGCGCTGCCACCCGGTTTCATCCCGCACCTGTCCGAACTCGCTGCGCTGGCTGACGACTCGTTCGATGTCGAGGAGGATCTGGAGTTCGAAGACGATGTCGCAGCCGGCAGGATGACCCAAACGGGCATCCCCATTCCTTTCGCCGACCTCGCGGTCGGTGGTGGCCTGTTTCCCGCCAGACTGCTTCGCTGGCACGCCGACCGGGCCCTCAGACTGAGCGACGAAGAGCGGGTCGAAGATACTCGGCGACTGCTCGAAGAGATGCAACTGCTCGACATCAGCCCGGTCGCCGTCGACGCCTCTAGACATCGATTGCTGCTCGCTCTGGTACGACTGGAGCTGGCCACTCTGGGCCCGCCCGAACCGGGTCGGCTCGGTCTGGCGGAGGTCCGGTCGCTGCTGGGGAATTCAGTGCGGACCGGCGATGCGCTGCTCGATGACTGGCCGTGGTCGGAATCGCCGCGACTGGTAATGGGCAATCCACCCTGGCTCCGCATCAAGGACCGGTTTCGTGGTCATTCTGATGGGGCGGCGTTGCGCAAGGCTCTCGGCAGCGACCTGCGTTCGAGAGTCAGGGTGGACGGTTCGCCTCGCTTCCGAACGATGCGCGGCAATGTCAACTTGTACCGTCTGTTCGTCGAGCGAGCGCTGGCGCTGGCTGAGGATGGTGGGCGAATCCGCCTGGTCGTGCCGGACTCGCTGCTGCGCGAACAATCGAGCCTGCCGCTCAGAACCCTCCTCGTTGAGGAGAACGAGTGGACGGACGCCTGGTCGTTCCATGAGTCTGCCCGCCTGTTCAGCGGCGTGACTCAGGGTGTGCTGGTGCTCGGCGTCAGCCGAGGTGGTGAGACCACCGCTCTGAACTGCCGTGGACCGGCCGAGCCGTTCGAACTGTGTGACGACCGAGGTCTGGAGCCGACGGTGCCGACGCACATCCTGTCGTGCGACGAATGGCAGCGGTGGACCGGTGGTTCGTGGGCGGTGCCGCGTCTGCCCCGGGACCGGTGGCAGAGGGAGAGGTTGCTATCGACCATAGAAGATCTGGCCTGTGAGACGCGACTCTCCGACGACGACCACTGGCTCTCGGCTGGCGGTGAGCGGATCCGCGTCAGAGTCGGTGAAGCGGACCAGACCGTGCACGCCGGTGGCATGATGCGCTGGAGCAGGGGCTCGAGGGGGGTCCCGTTCCTCAGAGGCATCCACTTCCAGAACGATGCGGACGGGGTATGGCTGCGACACCCAGGATTCGATGATTCACTGGATGAGGATGCTGCCGAAAGGCATCATGCGCTGTGGGGTGGCGAACTGTCCCCCAGCGACGAGCCGAGGGTGATCTGCCAAGCGATAGTCAACGCACAGCAGACCCGTCGCCTCCGGTTCGCGGTGCTGCCGAAGGGCTGTGTGCTCGGCAATTCGGTCAATCATCTGCAGATGTCCGAACAGGCGCGGCAAGCCTTGACCGAGGCTCACGACTCGTTGGAGGCGGGGCTGGACTGGCTCTGCGACCTGTTGAACGATCGGCGGCTCGACTGCTGGGCGCGAGCCTGGGCGGCCAACAACAATGTCAACAACTACGAGTTGGAGAACCTGCCGCTACCTAGGCCTCTTGTGCCATTGGCGCCTCGATTGACCGATATCTGATACCAACTCAGGCGGTGAGTGAAAGGTTGTTGTCCGGTATCTCATATTCCGGAAACAAGCGTCTTTATCAAGGCGTAGCCCGGGATGTATGGCTTGGTGCGAACCGATGTACTTAGGCGTGAATGATAGAATGGGTGTCCATCCTAAGATCGGTATCACCGGATTGCCTCGCAGCGGCAAGAGCGCTGTGATGGAGAAAGTAGTCCGGATGCTGCAGGAAGAAAGGGGAGCGGAACTGCGTTCGATGGGTCAGGGGGACAAGGTTAGTTGCATCCTCGGCGGCATGAGGATGGAGCCTTTCTTCGAAGATGGCAGGAGGGTCGGCTTCAAGTGCGTCGACTTCCGCACCGGTCAGGAGGAACTGATCGCCCACCGAGACATCGATTCCAGGATCAGGGTGCTCGGCTATGGCATAGATCCAGAGGCGTTGGAGCGGGTCGCCGTGCCGGCGATCAGAAGTGGAATGGATGAATGTGAAGTCATCGTCATCGATGAGATAGGCAAGTTCACCGTCGAATCAGAAGGCTTCGTAGCGGTGGTCAGGGAGGCCCTGGCGATCGACAAGCCGACCATTCTGACTCTGCACAAGAAGAGTCGACATCCGCTGCTGCAGGACATCCGGCGGCGTGACGATGCCCGGATACTCGAAGTGACCCCGGTCAACCGCGCTCTGCTGCCCTACAAGATTCACAAGTTGATCAGACAGACCTTCTGAACCCGTATCTGCATCACTCAGCACACCTCACCAGTACCGCACCGCCATCGTGACCTCCATCCCTCACCGCGATCTGCGGTCCTCCGCCAGCCTTTGCCCTCTGCGAGCTGACCCGCCGATAGACTGCACCGGATTTCGATGCACTTCCCGTAGCCCCCGGTCCGGCTGGTCCACTCCGGCCGGCGCCGGGAATGGTTGGTAACCGGCACCGGCGACCTGCCGCAGCCGATTGCTTGATGCGGGTTTCGCTCTGCAACGGGCCTATGACGACTCCGGCGCAGCGAGTCGAGCGGGTGCTGCTCTGGACGGGTGCCGGGCTCTGCATAGCGGCGGCGTTCTCGATGCGGGTCGCCCTGTCCGGCGGCTGCACGGATGGTTGCATGCCCCCGACCGAAGCCTATCCGCTGCTCGGATCGGGCCTCATACTGATCCTCATCGCCGGCGAAGCGATGACCAAACGGCGGAATGGTCGAGCCAGCGCGCTGCTGCACAGCTGGTTCCCCGATGAGAACGAGGCGGTGACCGCGATGCGGGTCGAAGCGGCAGAACTGGAAAAGTTCGATGAACAGCGGTTGGCTGATTCATGGGCCCGTCTCGAAGAACAACACCTGACCGAACGGCAGCAGGAGGAGTGAGGTGCATGACTCCAAGGTGTGTCAACTCGTTCCGCCGGTGCTGAGGCGCCCTCCGCACACCCTTCTCCTAGGGCGAAAACTTGACCCATGCGAGCGAGTCGCCGGGCTGGAGCGAGCGGCGTGTCAGAGATACCGGAGGATCTGCAGTACACCGTCGAACACGAGTGGATTCGCTTCGAGGGCGATGAGTGCGTCGTCGGCATCACCGACCACGCTCAGAACGCGTTGACCGACGTCGTATGGGTCGAATTACCCGAAGTAGGGGCGGAATTCGTACTCATGGACGCCTTCGCGAGCATCGAGTCGGTAAAATCGGTGAGCGATATCCATGCACCTCTGGCTGGCATCGTGATCGCTGTCAACGACGCGTTGGAGGATCAGCCGGAACTGGTCAATGAAGCGCCTTACGGGGCGGGTTGGATAGCTCGATTCCAGCTGACCGCCAGACCTGACCACGGATCACTTCTCGACGCATCGGGATATGCTGCGACGATAGGTGAGTGAGAGGCTTCGAGCAGATCGATGGAGGGGGTGGAATGATGAGCGTCCGAACGGACGGACAACCCGAGAGCGCTCTCCACCTCTATGTCGACGGTTCGTGCGCTGACAACAGGAAAGCCGGTCCCGAACAGAGCGCTGGCTGGGGTCTGGTCGTCGTCAGCGGCGACACGGGATTCGGTCGTGCGAGGGGTCATGTGGTGCACGAGGCGAGCGGGTTGGTCATCTGCGATCCGCAGGCGGACGACTGGATAGGCGCGCCGACCGCGTCGAGCAACACGGCTGAACTGTCCGGCATGGTGCACGCTCTGCGCTGGCTGCTGATGGATGGAGGTGATGGTCCGGCCGTCATCAGAGGAGATTCCACCTACGCTCTGAACATCGCATCCGGCGTCTGGAGAGCGAGGGCGAACAAGGACATCGCGACAAGGGCGAGAGCGCTCTGGAAGGAGGTGTCCGGCCTGCAAAACCTGACCGGTGAGCACATCCGCGCCCATCGAGGGCACAGATGGAACGAACGGGCCGACCACCTCGCCTTCCGGGCCCAATCGGGTGATGCGCCGCTGTCACTGACCTTCTGGAAGCCCGGCCAGCGATGATGTGCTGCGCAGCAACGGGACCCGTCGCGGTTCTGCACCGCCGATTGGACTGACCTGAGAGATGCCGTGGACAGGAATCGGTGCGGCAGCGGTCGGCCGGTGGTGATGGGAGACCGGTGGTGAATCACCCCTGGCCGAGGTGGATCACTCCTCGGAATCGAAAATCACACCTTCCGAGTCATCGGCCAGTGGACCGAACGACAGTGCCGCATACCCGGCGACCAGAGCCATCAGCAAGCCGATCACGGTCAGGATCAGTCCGGCCGGCTTGGGCATCCAGTCAGCCAATGGCGAGCCGGCGAGCCACGCGAGCAGCAGGGTGATGACGGCAGCGACGGCGACCCAGCGGGTCGAACCGGCGGGGTCCCGCCAGAGTCGCAGCGCCGGCACCAGTCCACGGAACCCGAAGGTCCGCAGGTACCAGACCCGGTAGAGCAGCACCATGCCGACGAGCCCGCCGACACCTCGACTGAAACCGGAATCGCCCCAGGGTCCGGCCGGCGCATAGCCGAACGATGATGAGTTCAACAGCAACAGCGCTCCGATGACCGCTTCGATGTGCCATTGTTCGACCCCTGCCTGGGACGCATCGCTCGCCGACTCGCTCACGGTAAAGGCGAAGCGCCCGGCTCGCTTCAACGCGACCCCGTTCAGGTGTTGGATTCGCGCCATGTGACGTACAGCAGCACGAATGAGCGGAGGTCGACTTCATCGACGCCGGCATCGAACCTCTCGATCAGATGTTCGGAGGCCGCCCTGCACAGGTCCCGATCCGGCTCGATGCCCATCTGCTGCTCGATCCAGAACTCCATCATCAGGCCGCTGTCGTCGGTCCGGACGCTGTCCATCACTCGCCGTCGCTCCTCATCATCGCGCGGCAGACGGACGAAACCGCTCATTCGGAGACCTCGGAACGGTACGGAGATATCCTCTCGTCACTCCACATGGACAGCGGCCCGTCCAGCGAGAGCCGTGGTTCTGGGGCGGCCTTCCCACAGCATGCGCGTTTGAAGTGGTCGTGACCGAGCACCAATGCCTGTTCGAGAATCCTCGCTGACGAGGCCAGTGTCCGTCTGTCTGTCTCCGACCAGTAGGCGTCCCGGGGATGGGTATGGACCCAGAGGTGGAACGGCAGTACCGCACCGGCAGGTGGATGCAGCCGGACCGACCCGGGATCACCGATGTCGACCCAGATGTGGGATTCAGAGTCGAACAGGAGACTGATCTCGACACCCAGCATGTCGGCTATCCTCCATACATCCAGCCAATCCCCGGCCGCACCGGCCGCGGCGATCGCCGACCGCAGACGACCGTCGGGCATGCCCGCTCCGTCAAGGGCCTCGGATATCGATGAGAGTGGTTCCGGAGCCGGCGCCGTTGGTGGTCTCGCCGGCCGCATCATGACGCATCACCCCGGTCACGAATCGGCAAGGCGAGGCGGCACAACCGACGGAATATGGCACCGGCCGAGCGCCCATGCGAAGCGACTACCTGTTCGAGTTGCATGCCGTGCTCCGCCTCGGCCAGCAGGCGCATCTCCTCTTCGCTCGTCCAGTGCTTCGAGGCGCGCGCAGGACGAGTTAGCGGGGCGGCCGGCGAAGTGGCCGGTGCGTCTTGGATGAAGGTCTGCAGAACACCGTGTGTGATCGACAGGGCGCCGGCGGCGGGCGGCCGGGTGTCGGCGCCGGCTCGGGCGCGCAGGTGCTGGATGCACCACTGTGCGCCGTGCACCGCTGCCAGAGCGAAACCGAACTCGATGTTGCCGGATTCGATGGCGCCGGACAACTGGCACGAGAGCGGTTCGTGAGTCGGTGTCATCCGGTCGAGGTCGGCAGCGTCGCAACTGTTGTCGAGGTTGAGCATCGCGTCGCCACGACATCTCAGGTCGAGCCATGTCCCGTCGAACTGCGAGTGCACGAGGCGTCGTGGTTCAGGCCGGTCGACCGCGACGACGACGATGTCCTCGCCGGCGATCTGCTCGCTCCTACGGAGGTTCTCGCCGCAGGCGACCACCTCGACTGCCACGACCGCCAGCGAAGCGTGTCGTGCGGCGAGCACCTCGGCCTTCTGACGGCCGATGTCTGGAGTGGTGAATCGCTGATGAGCGATGTTGCACGCCTCGACCACGTCGCCATCCATGACGCGGATCCGAACGCCGCCGAGGCTCGCCGCGAGGGCGCCATTCGACAGCGCCGGCGCTAACAGATCCAGCAGACAGGAGCCGATTCCCCCGGCGCCCACTACGGTCATCAGGAGAGGCTTCGGTTCATCATCCTCATTCGACATGCAGCACCTCGGAGCTGCGCATTATATGAAAGCGGCAATGCGGCTGACAAGAGGATTCATCGGCTCGGCGAGGCGGGGCTCATGAAATCAATCGGTGTGGGTTCCGAACCGCCGGATTCAAAGAGGGGCGGGGGTTCCCTTGGCTCTGATGGATGCGGAAGGACCACTGGCTCATCTCCGCGCCCAAGAGTTCCTCGACGGCATCGCTCAGAGCAGTCTGTCGAGAGACGTCATGGAGTGGTACAACATCGATGTGACAACCATTCTCGAGGGTTGTCAGATGCACGGCCATGAGATCGACCGGTCGGATGGTTCAGCGCTCATATTCCTGCAGAACTCACTCGTCCACTGCTCGCCGGAGGCGGGGCGGATCCAGCACTATCCGAAACACCTGATCCACTGCTTCGTCGACGACCACAGACACGGCGCTTCGTCGGATGACGGCCTGGTGCTGCGAGCCGAGTTGTTCAGCATCTCTCCGACCGGCGAACAACTGCAGTGGGAGATATGTTGCCGGACTCCGAACGAGGTGCCGGAACTCGAGAACGCGATAGCCTGCTGGATGCGCTGGCTGAACGCTTGACACTGCCATCCGAAGGGTGCGCAGCGTTGATGACGCGGCGCCGACTCGGTCGAGTCGACATGCAGGCCATCATCAGCGGTCTGGCGGCCCGGACCATACTCGACTCACGTGGCAATCCGACCATCGAGGTCGACTGTTATGTCGAAGGCAGGCTGGCCGGCCGAGCGGCGGTGCCGTCCGGTGCCAGCACCGGCAGTCACGAAGCGGTGGAACTGCGCGACGGCGGCGAGAGATGGCTCGGTCGGGGAGTCGAAAGAGCGATCGACAACGTGGTTGACATAATCCAGTCGGCCCTGGTCGGCATGCCGGTCGACGACCAGCGACTGTTGGATGAGACCATCCTCGAACTCGACGATTCGCCGAACAAGGCGAACCTCGGCGCGAACGCGACGCTTGGCGCTTCGCTCGCCTGCCTGCACGCCGGCGCCAACCTCCACCAACTGCCACTCTGGCGGTACATAGGGGGACTGTCCGGTGGCAGCCTGCCGGTGCCCATGATGAACATCCTGAACGGTGGAGTGCACGCGGCCAGCGATGTCGATGTGCAGGAGTTCATGGTCGTGCCGCACGGCTTCGACACATTCCCGGAAGCGTTGCGGGCTGGGACCGAGACATATCACGCTCTGAAGTCGGTCCTGAAAGAGCGTGGACTGCTCGGTGGCATCGGTGACGAGGGTGGATTCGCGCCGAACCTGCCGTCGAACAGCGATGGTCTCGGCCTGCTGACCGAGGCCATCGAACTGGCCGGTTACTCACCCGGCGACCAGCTCAGCATCGCGCTCGATGTCGCCGCGCAGGAGTTCCTGCACGATGACGGCTACCACATCGACGGTGAGGTGCTGGACGGTGAAGGGCTCGGGGATCTTTACGCCGCTTGGCTCGACGAGCACCCCATCGTTTCGATCGAGGACCCATTCGGAGAGGATGACTGGTCCGCATGGCAGGCCTTCACCGCCCAGTGCGGCGAGCGCTGTCAGATAGTCGGCGACGACCTCTACGTGACCAACATCGGTCGCTTGCAGGAGGGCATTGACAGGGGTGCGACGAACGCCATCTTGATCAAACCGAATCAGATAGGCACGGTGACCGAGACATTGGAGTGCGTCGACCACGCGAAGAAGCATGGCTTCGGCACGGTGATGAGTCATCGCAGCGGCGAGACCAGCGACGACACCATCGCCGACCTCGCCGTCGGTGCGAGAACGGGTCAGATCAAGACCGGGGCACCGGCCAGGAGCGATCGGACCTCGAAGTACAACCAGCTGCTCCGCATCTCCGAACAATGCAACGAATTCCTGCCACCGTTCTGAACCATGCCGATAGCAGCACCCCATCGAGACCATCCTTCACGATCGCGATTCGTGGTCGGCGGGTCGCCGGTGCTGCACGAATCGATTCGGATACCGGCGGCTGGCATCATCAGCACAGCCAGGCGGTCAGCCTGCGGAGTCCCTCTTCTATGGCCTCGGCATCTACCGCATACGATATCCGGATGTTGCCCTCACCGCCTATTATCAGCGAGCCGGGGATCAACTGCACCTTCGCTTCGGTCAGCGCCCGGTCGGCGAACTCGCGGTCGCTCATGCCACTGCCTCGGATGTCGCAGAACGCGTAGAAAGCACCCTCCGGTTCACTCGCCTCAATGCCGGGCAGCGAGGCGAGTCCCTCCAGCAGCATGCTGCGCCGCTCCAGGTACTGTAGTCTGAACTGCGCCACTTGCTCCTCCTGGTAGAGTGCCGCCTCGGCAGCCGGCATCAGGAAGGTCGGCACGTGTGATGCCGCGTTCGCCTGACAGCGGATGGCGGCGGCCATCGCCTCAGCCGGACCGGTCATCATTCCGAGGCGCCAGCCGGTCATCGCCCAGGTCTTCGAGAAGCCGCTGACGACGATGGTCCTATCAGCACCACCCGGCAGCGCGGCCGGCGATACATGCGGCCAGTCGCACCAGACTAGTCGAGCGTAGATCTCGTCGCTGATGATCCACAGGTCGTGCACGACGGCGAGATCGACCAGTGCCTGCAACTCCGCAGGCCGATAAACGGCGCCGGTCGGGTTGTTCGGTGAATTGACGACGATGGCGCGGGTCCTCTCGGTCACCGCCGCCTCGATCGCCGCGAGGTCCGGATGGAACGATGCATCGGTGGCGACATGCACCGCCTCGATGCCGAGCAGACCTGCCTGCCCGACGTAACTCGGCCAGGACGGCGCCAGCAGGATCAACTCGTCAGCCGGTTCACATGTCACCATCATCGCATACAGCAGCGCCTGTTTGGCGCCCGGCGTGACCAGCACAGTCTCCATCTCGGACGGAATTCCCCACAACCGCTGGAACGACTCGGCGATGGCACTGCACAACGACTCGGCGCCGGCACCGCGGGTGTACTTGGTCCGGCCGTTGCGAAGGGCCTGCACCGCCGCCTCGACGATGGCCGACGGTGTATCGAATCCGGGCTCGCCGACCGTCCACCGGACCACTTCGGGCCCGGGTGGTGCCAGATACGGAGCGAAGCCGACGCCGAGGTCGGCGAATCGCAGCGGCACATTCGGCATGTCAGCACCATCAGTCATGCCATCATGAAGGTGCTGGGGGATGGTCGGTCCGAGGCAGCCGGTGAACCGGCAGGGAATGTGATTGGGGGTGATCGGGGTGGGTTGAGATGATGAGGTGGTGAAGTGATTCAGTGAGTCCGTAGATGCCGGTCATGGACATCGGATTGAAGAGGTGGGCGCCTCAGGCAGAGGTGCGCACAGGTAGCAAAGCCCGGTTACGCGATGGACTGCAAATCCATTCCACGGGGGTTCAAATCCCCCCCTGTGCTCCAACCCGCGTCGAATGCTCCAGACCTGCCGTTCATCCTGTCCGGCGCATCGGGCCGTTCACTCGGCTGCTGCGTACGAATCGATGGGCGACTCGGCGGGGCGCCGCTGTGAAGTCGCGTCGGCCGGCAGCAGATAGGTCTGGTAGACGGACAGACGTCCCATCTGGTGCAGCATTCTGCGCGGGTCTGTGAACAGCATCCGCAGGCTGCGACGACCGCGATCGAGGAACAGTGCGGCCTGGGTCGATGCCGGGAGACCGGCGACGGATGAGCGCCATAGCCAGAGCCGCGACGCGTGTCGGCGAGCTGGTTGGTGCTGGAAGCCGGCCGTTTCGAGCGACCGTGCCAGACCTCTGGCCCGTGTGAAACAGATCAGCGGTAGACGAACGGCTGCGGTCACCGGCGCAGTGGCGCGGTGCAGAACGGTGTCCTGATGCCAGCGGGTGATGGCGGCTGCGACCAGATCGTGTGAATGACCGCTGCCACGCATGGCCGGGTCGATGACGACCGCCGCCAGCTCGATGCTGCGGCCGAGCCGGTGCAGCTCGGCATAGCCCCAGGCGGCATCTGCTCGGTCGGTTGGAGGGTCGACGGCGCCGTTCACCCCGGTGCTCGCTGGATCATCGACCACTGCGGGAGCGCCGCCGGCGGTTGGTGGCTGGTCTGCCGCCGTGGTCGATCGCCGATACTCTCCTTCGAGTACCACATGGGCGGTCGAGCCAAGTCTGCGAGCCCGCCGTCGCTCGCCCATGGCTGGCCCGAGGTCACTCTCCATCCGGGCCATCGACTCGAGCCAGCGAACCAGTTCGAGTCTCTCCGAACCATCCAACAGTCTCACCTCATCGTTCTACCGCAGACGTGCTCTCACTCGGCCCAGCCTCAGCGAATCCGCGCCACATCGAGCGATGCGGCCCGACGCCCGTCACCTCGTATACCTCACCAAAACAGGTCCAACCGTTGCTCTGGTAGAATGACATGGCCGGCAGACGGGCCTGCAACCAGCCCGTGCGAGCGTTCCATACCATCATCGCGCGCTCCTCCAATGCTTCGAGAACCCGGCAGGCGTATCCCCTGCCGCGCTGCTCCGGCAGGGTGCCCATCTGACGGATGTGGAAGGCTGGACGCATCTCGGCCGGCCGGGGGAATCCCACTACAGGGCGAGCCAGAGGTGGGAATCCCGGGCACTCGGTGGCGCCGGGACCTGCGTGGTCGGTCTGACCGCCGTCGCTATCGGCTGCGATGAGGTGAGCCCTGCCGACCGAGATGACCACGGGCTCGGCGGTCACGGTCTCGACCCATGCGTGCACCGATTCGACATCGTCCGACAGTCGTTCGGAACCGGTCGGGAAACCGAGCGGGCGGCGCAGAGTCTCGTATCGGCACCGCAGCAGCGACTCCGACGGCTGCTCTCCGGGTCCGACGATCACGACCCGTGTGCCAGTGCCGCCGGCGTTGTCACGCGGCTCGGTCATCGGTCCGACGGTCGGGACGCTGACGGTTCAATCCTGCGCGTCCAGATGAGTCAGCGCCCGGGCTGGTTCTGCGCCGGATATCACCGCCCTCAGAGCGGGTATGTAACGATCCATCGTGACTATGTTCGTGTGCACCATGTTTCGAATCAACCGAGTCTCAGGGATGATGCCATCGGCATCGATCGCCGTCCGGAAGTTCAACTCGCCATCATCCATGTCTAACTCGAAGGCGCCGAAGACCAGCTGGTAGTTGATCCGAGTCAGCAGATCGGTGACGGCAGCCCGGCGTTCTTCCGGCACGGCATCCTCGTAGGCGGAATAGAATACGATCTGCTGCTGCTTCGTGCGCACCTGGGCGATACAATTCCATTCACCATTATGTCCCTGAAAAGCGAGAACTATCGTATCGTGATCCTGCAGCAGATGATAGTTCCAATCTTCGCCGTCGAAGTAGAGCAGAAGAGAACTCATCAAGGTGGGCCCCTGACTATATCTCTCGACCACTTGATTGATGGTGTTCTCATCCATATCGATTTCACCGGAGCGACCAAGGCGCAGTTGATCGAGCACGCCAGAGGGAATCTTCTGAGGCTGACCATGCGGCATCAGCCGTGACCATTCGTCCGGCAGTCGACCGATATCCATCTCAGGGGACATCGCCTTCATGGTCGCTTTTTTTTCCTGACCGCTCGCGCTATGTTCCATCCAGTTCAGACTGCTGGTTCACCACTTATGAACACCCTTCATAGGAGGCGCTCCCGATGCCTTCGAATTGACATGGGCTGATTGAGATTGCCCACCCCCTGAAGGGCTGAAAATGGAGTTTTTTAGGAAAGGTTTAAATGATTGAAAAACGAATATCTATTGTTTGACGAAGTGGGTGCGGGGTTGCCCGGGCCACGGCTAAGAACGGCCTCTGGTTGATCTCGATTCTTTATATATCGTGGATTGCAGTAGTCTCTTTCCTCTGGTCAAATTGAGACCGTGAAGGAGGTGGTCGAGTAGTAGAATATGAAGTGAAGATGAACGATGGAATGAGTGAACATCACGAGGGTGATGTGGTGAATGATGGCCCGCGTCGAAGCGGGTGGAATGCTGCGAGCGCGGAGATGGTGGCCGACGAGGTCGGGCATCGAACCGCCTGTACGCACGGCGTCTGTGAATCGGGCGCCGACAACATGAAGAACCGTCCCGTAGCCGAGGTGGTTCTGGCCCGAGAGGAGAGCTCTCGGGGGGAGGAAAGAAATATGTCAGAAAAGAATAATGATGAGAATGTGAAGGGCCGAGAGGGCGCCGTGGAAGGGTGCCCGAACTGCGGCAAGAACGAATGGACCGCGCCGGACGCGAAGGGTGAAGTCGTCTGTGACGATGCCGTCGGCGGCTGCGGTCTCGTCAAGCGAGAGAACATGGACAACAACAATCCGGGTGATTGGGGTGTCGGTGACGGCACCACCAACCCCGGTCGAGAACGACCGGTGCGGACCACCGTGCCGGGGATCGATGAGGCAGCCGCGACGCTGACCGTCAAGCAGAGCGTCAAGCGCTTCGGTCAGAAGGATTATCGTGGCGCTCGACTGAACGCATATGGACATCGTGTCAAGAGGGGTTCTGAGCGCAATGAACGGTCACCCGGTGACCGTTACCGTGCCAAGATGGTGCGCAACGCGACCGCTGAGGTGGGATCGAAGCACGGCAGGATGATGAGCGCGTTCGGTTGCATCCTGATGGATGCCTACAAGCCTCAGAGCGATGAGAAGTCTGAGCTGAGGCTCGGCAAACTGCCGTTGAACCAGACCCGCCACATGCAGAAGGTGGAGAGCAGAGGATGGAAGCCGCCTGGTGGATATCAGGAGCGCGTC
Source organism: Candidatus Thalassarchaeaceae archaeon (assembly GCA_963582725.1). Classification (GTDB taxonomy): domain Archaea; phylum Thermoplasmatota; class Poseidoniia; order Poseidoniales; family Thalassarchaeaceae; genus CAUZSY01. Next base: position 5,059 of record CAUZSY010000003.1, on the reverse strand, counting down.
AGCACGACCGCGGCGTTGATCATCGCTGGTCGGATAGTGGGTGGCGGCTATGACGCGACCCGAGTGGTGCGACGACATGCACTGGTGAAGAAGCACATCTGGAACGAAGTGAAGAATATCACACGACGCATCGGACGTCTGAGTCGGCTCGGACGCAACAGGTCGTCCGGTAGGTTCGCTGCGATGAAGACGCGTCGGCCCGAGCAGGAGATCGCCATCAACCACGTCGCCAACTTCATGGATGACGAACAGCCTCAGGACCGCTTGACCGTAGAACGGGTCATACGGCTCTGCATGATCGAGGTGGGAGCGCTCTCGCCGGCTGATTCGGCCCGCATCCAACGGCTGAAGCCGCGGGCGCTGATCGGCGTGTTCGCTCTGCTAGAGTTCGAACGGCTGGGCATCGGTCGCGCCAAGAGCGGCCTCAGCCGCGCCATCGACTTCTCGGTGACACAGATGCGCAACACCCTGAAGTCCTACGGGGACCTGCTGCAGCGGGTTCACAGCGACGCGGTCTCGGAGGCTACAGCTTGAATCCTTCAAGTACCGCGAGGCCGAAGGCTGAGGCATCCGCGCTCGGATGGAAAGTAGAGTGAACCGAAGAACGACATGCATTAGGAGGAAGTTGAAGATGAATGACATCAAGACGACCGTCGAGATCGCCGATGAGACCGGCCACTCGACGCTTCAGTTGACGCGAGACGAAACCGTCGAGCTCGTGGAGCGTAACCCCGGAGCATGGATCTTCGCCGACGGGCGCCTCGTCCAGCCACAAGAGCTGGCGAACACGGCGTGGGATACCGTCGGCCGGGTCCAGGTTCTACCCGGTCTTGTGGGTGGGCTCGGCTGAAGTCGAACCACAACCACAACCGCCCGAGAGGGCACTGCCACAGTTCCACAGGGAGCCCCTGCGGCGCGACGAAGGGTCGCAGGGGACCCGCCATATCGGTCGCCTTACCGGTTCGATCAATCGGCCCACTTGACCGAGCAACCTATCGAATCGGTGCGGGTCGGGGTGATTGCAGCACCGGTCAACATCGCATCGATGGCGTCCGACAGTTCACTGGTGGTCGCTCGCCTCGGATCGGTCGGTGAATCATCGAGACGGCCGCGATATACGATCGCGCCGTTCGCATCGACGAGATAGAACTCGGGGGTCCGCTCCGCACCATAGGCGCGCGCGACGCTCTGCTCGGCATCGTGCAAGTAGGAGTACGACATCGAAGTGGCGCGCGACACCATCGCCGGCCAATCATCGGCGGGATAGTTGACGGGATCGTTCGAATTGATGCCTATGAACCCGATACCGGCGGCTCGGCAGCGTTCCGCCAACGCTTCGATGCGGGTCTCAGAGGCGACGACGTACGGACAATGGTTGCAGGTGAACGCGATTACGAGTCCCGCCGGACCCATCGCGTCAGAGAGGGATGTCATCGCGCCTTCGGCCTTCGCGTCCGGCAGTTCAAGGCGGCTTGCGGCGTCGCCTGGTTCCAGTCCTCGGTGGCTCGTCATGACTCCCAGACCGGTGGTGGTCGGTTGAATCCTCCGCAATGTCGACGGTGGCGCTCACCATGCCTTCTCCGTCCGGTCATGCGAACGGGTTTTCGACCGTGAGCACGTCAGACGGACTCGACGACGACTTCGGTTGTCAGTCGTGTTTGAACCTCGGTCAGGCGGACCCGTGCCAGTTGGTGTTCTGGCACCATATCAAGAACCCGGCGCCAAGCGTCGGCGGCTCGGCCGAGGTCCTCCGATTCATGATGGATGGCGGCCGCGTGCAGCAACGCGTCGAGGTGTTCCGGATCGGCTCTCACAGTCGCTTCGAAGTCGTCAAGAGCGGCTTGCATGGTGCCGTTCTCCAGATAGTACAGGCCACGTTGATACCACCCCTCAGCGAGGGTCTGATCGATTCGGATGGCCTCGTCCAGATAGGGCAGCGCCTCGTCCAGCCGGCCCAACGCGGCCAGCGTCCTACCGAGGTGGGTCAATGCCGGTGAATGATGCGGTTTCCGGTCGAGCAGGTTCCTGATGTCGCGCTCCGCTTCAGCCCAATCGCCGAGAGTCATCAGAATCTCGCACCTGCGCAACCTCGCTATGTCGAGGTCGGGGTACATGACAAGCAACTCGTTGGCATCGTCGAGCGCGAGATGCATGTCAGCCAGCAGCATCGAGACGCTGCATCTGTTCAGGCGGGCTCTGACGTGCCCTGGATCGGCGTCGAGGACCCTCTCGAAGGAGCGTCGCGCCTCCCCCAACTGGCCTCGCTGCGCGGCGACCAGCGCCTTGACGTACTCGACCACGGTCCTGTCTGCGGCACCGCCGGCCGCCTGCTTGACCAGCAGCGCCGCATCATCCAGCCGGCCGAGGTCCAGATTGAGCAGGGCCTCTTCGATCGCCACCATCGGCTCCTCTGGCAACAGCCTCTGCGACCTGTGCAATGCCGTCGTCGCCTCTTCGAGGTCACCCATCTGCCGGAGGCAGCGGGCTCGACCGAGCCAACCCAGACCATCCTCCCTATCGACGCCGAGAGCGGCATCGAATGATTCTAGCGCTTCGGTCAGTAGAGAAGTGTCGTGTTCGCCGGTGCCGTCTCGCCGCGCGTCCGCGTGGTGCAGACGCAATCGGCCTTGTTGGATGTGCAACTCCGCCGAGGCGTGCCAAGAGTCGTCGGGGGCTGCGATCAGGATGTGCTGGGCGACCTGCGGGTCACCCCCCATCAGATGCAGCCATGACAGATGGGCTCTGATATGTGCGTCCGAGGGTCTCTCATCGAGGGCTGACGCGAGCGATGAGTAAGCGTCCTCGGTGCGGTCGCTGCGAATCAGCAGGTCGGCCTTCAACACATGTTCGGACTCACCTAGGGCGACCGCATGCACAGCGGCTTTCAGGGCCTCTTCGAGTCGTGCATCGATGCCATTCAACAGCCGGGCCCGTGCGGCCCATGCCGGTCCGCACGATCGGTCTATGTCAAGAGCCGCGTCGACCGCGTCGAGTGCGCCTCTGACATCACCCTTCGCCGCCAGCAGTGCGGCTTTGGTCAGCCAGTCAGCGGGGTTGCTGGAATCCTGCGACAGCGCCGTCTCTATCTCGATCAAGGCCGCGTCGGAATCACCGGCGCGCGATCGGATGCCGGAGAGCAAGCTGCGATCGTTCGCGTTGTCGACGCCCATCGCCGCCAACCTGCGCACATCACGCTCGGCGTCCCCGTCGCCATGCCTGGCGAGCAGGGCGGCGTGCTCGCGCAGCAGTTCCTCATCATCTGGATTGAGTAGCAGGAGCGCTTCAAGGGCGCTGCGCAAGGCGATTTCGTCGCCTGCATCGCGAGCCAGTCTGGCCAGAGAGCACTGGGTCGCCTTAACTCCGGGCGCAGCCTTCGCGGCGGCCAGGAAGCACGCCTCCGTCCAGCGACGACGGCCGGCGGCGTTACTGATGACGCCTAGACGGCGGAGTTCAAGGTCATCCAGCGCGAGATCATGGGGAGACAGGCCCACCAACTCGGAGAATCCGAGGAACCGCTCGAACACCGCGACGATGGATTCGTCCTGCGGCTCTGCGGTCGTCAGATCACCGTCGCCGCCGACGGAGGAGAGAAGGCGCCGCAGGCCGGACAGTAGTTCGGAAGCGTGGTCGCTCATGCCGAATCCGCCGGAGGACGAGGCATCGGCCCGGCTGAGGGATGCCTCCAGAGCGTCGAGGGTGGCGTGCGCCTCCAGCACGCCATCCACCGCTGGATGGGTCCTGCGGAGTGCCATCGCGCTCTCCTTCAGGCAATCCAAGTCGTCACGAAGCGAGGTCAGATCGACGCGCAGAATCTCGCGAAGGTGAGCCGTCTCCTGCCGTACATGGCGCATCTGAGTCTCGACCTGAACCAGCCACCAGATGACAGTGGTGGTGCCGAGCGTGAAGAAGCCTATCAGAGCAATCAGTAGCGGGTCCATCACCCGTCTGTCCGCCGATGGACATTTGAGATTGTCCATCGGCGTGCGGTACAACATCGCGTTTCTGGCCGACTCCTGGGAGCGCCGGGCCTGTGCCTGTGCAGGCTGACCAATGCCATGAATCAATGCTGCAGGCCATGAGTGTCATCCCGCCGGGATGCAGTGTAGGTGCGGTCCCCAGAGGTTGGTGGATGGATATGAACATCAGAATGACCGGGTGAAGTCGAGCGGGAACACACTTCAAGAAGAAGTGCGCCGAACACGAGGTGTGGCCATAGCCGATGATGCCCTGCCATGGGCGCCGCATCTGCGCGTCTGGGCAGAGATGGGTTTCTCCGTCGCCGCATTGCGGGACCGGCTGGGTGAACATCCGACCAGTGACGATGTGATAGCGGTCGAGTCCGTGCTGACCAGAGCCCGCGCCATCTTAGGCCGTCTAGACAGACTGCCAGCCCGCTTCCATGATGCGGGTGGCGATCTCGCCCTCCGCCTCTACGAGAACCCCTTCGACGCGGACGAGGTGCAGAACGAGTTCGCCGCGATGATGCTGGCCCGGGCACCTTGGATCCCAGCCGCCGAGAGGAGTCGTGCGAGGTGGTCGGCGGAGGGCCGCACCATCGAACTGGAAGCGTGGTTGAGGCGGTTGACGGATGCCGATGCCAGTTCCAGGGTCGAGACCGATCATTTGGTGATGATGATCGAGCAGGTGCAACCACGGGCCGAGGTTCGACGCGCCATCGAAGCCTTGGAGGTTCGTCAGCGACAGCGAGAAGGAATCCTGCAAGACCTGTTGGAGATGCTCGAGATGGCGGGGTGGCGAATCGATGACGCGCGCATCGGAACACTGGCACAACGATTCGATGCAGCTGGAGAACTGCAGCGCATGGATGTCAGGGCGCGAGAGGTCGTCGTCACCATCGAGCGAGACATCGAGCCCTGGCGACCTAACAGTGCGGCGACGATGATGGAGCAACTTGCGATGATCAAGGCGGCGCCGGAGCACGACCTGTTGGAACGCATCTCAACCGTGACCGATGCGGAGGTTGCGGCGATAATCGCGCACAGAGCGGTGGTCAGAGAGGAGATTGAAGGCTGGTCAGAGGATGGTGTCGTGCTACCTT
>CAUZSY010000002.1:0-38519 GCA_963582725.1 Candidatus Thalassarchaeaceae archaeon | reverse complement strand
GCTGGCGAGCAGCACTTCGCCCTGCCATTCGACGATGCCGCGGATCGGCCCCTCTATGTCCGTCCACGAATCTATGACGGTTCGGTTGACGGCGTGCATCCGGCGCAGATTGTTGTCCCCATAGGCGACCCAGAGTTCACAGTCAGCTGGGTCGAGCGGGAAGCAGTCACCCACGTAGCGAGCGTTGACCCGGTCTATCGAGCCGGAATTAGCCAGATCGTCCTCCCAAGCGCTGGTCGTGTCATTCCAGCGGACCATGGTGCCATCGCCGTTCCACCACTGCTGCGGCACGACTCCGATCCATATCTGGTCACCGACCGCGCCGAGGCCATAGACGATGCCGGTGGTGCCGATGCGCTGACCTGCGTCTATCGTTGAACTGGTCTCGTTTGTCAGGTCGATGCGATAGACCAGATCATTCGAGTTCCAACCGCTCTGGACCTGCGAATAGTAGAGCGTGTCGTCGATGATCACTATCTCAGCCGGGTCGTTCGTGGAGAGCGTCGGGCCGCCCGAATTGCTGCCCTGATCCCAATCCACGATGACCGTCTGGTTGACCACGTCAATGAGCGTCAGGCCGAAATCGCCGCCGGCCCATATCTCATCGCCAGAAGTGCCTGCGATCAGCGCCGTGACGCCGTCATTGCGCAGGATGCCCTGGCTGCCGTCCCACGCCTGCAGCCATTCGTCGGTGGTCAGGTTGTAGCGGGCGATGCCGAAGTTGTTCAAGCCGACATAGGCGACATCTCCGACCACGACCACCTGTGCCTGATCGGTCACCTCCCCGGCCGTCCAGACATCCAGTACCGTGTCGTTGTTGGTGGCGAACACTGCACCTCCGCCGTAGGTGCCTATGTAGAGAGTGTTCTGACCTATCAGATCGACCTCCAAGGTGTAATCGGCCGGCAGGCCGTCACTGTCATCGAAGCACTCGTCGAATTGGTATGAGTAATCGAATCGGCAGACACCGACATTGGTCGCAGCCCAGATATCCGTGCTGGTCGAGGTGATGTCATTGAACTCCTGTGGCGAGTTCCATGGTTGGCCTTGAACATTGAATCGTACGATCTGCGACCCATCCCAGCGCGACATGCCCTGCGCCGTGCCGATGATGACGCCGCCATTGGCGTCAAGATGCAACGAGCGGATGTTGTTGCTCTGGATCGAATTCTGTCCGGGTGGCCTGCCTCCTTGAGCAGCGAGCCAGTGATCGATGATGTCACCGGTGATGCGATCGTATACGAGAACGCCGAATCCCTCCAGTCCGAGCCAGACGGTGCTGCCATCGCTCGCTATCGGCACGCTCCCGAGGTCGTCGGCGCCGAGCGAGTTCCACGATTGCAGGATGGTGTCTGTCGTCAGATCGAAGCGCATGACTCCCCGATTCTCGGTCCCGATGTATGCGACGCCGGCGCGGGTGCCGACATCGGTTACGAAATTGGAGATGAAGTCGTTGCTCTGGCTACTGTAGGAGTCTATGGTGCCGTTGTTCGGGTCGATGACGGCAAAGCCGGACTGAGGATGACCCGCGACCAGCTTTCCTGTGCTGGCATCGTAGGCGAGCGATCGGATGTTGTTCGATTCAAGCCCGTCCGCCTCGGTCCAATGTGCGGTCTGGTTGCCAACCCCGGAGAACACGAAGATGCCTTCGTCGATGGTACCGAGATAGATGCTAGAGCCATCGTTGGCGATCGATATGCCGGCGGTCCCGGTCGGTATGGGTTCGAGCCAGAGATTCATAGAGAAGTCGAACCGATCGAGCCAGTCTTCACCACCGATCCAGGCGACATCACCCACCCGGGTGACGGAGTACATCTCCTCTGAGGTTGGGCCGCTTGCCAGGATAGGATTGCCCTCAAATCGCTGCCAATCGAAAACAGAATTCGCGTTGAGCCTCGCCAAGGTTCCGGAACCGTCACTGATGAGGACTGTCGCATTGGCAGGGCCGCGCAATCCCCCACTCGGCCATGACACCAGATCGCCGCCTTCACGGGTGAGGCCTAGCGTGCCGATGGGGTCGTTCGAGAAGAAGGAGAGCGAGGTCGTGTTGTACGCATGGACCGTGTCACCTGCCAGAATGTGGACCCATCCCATCTGATACGATATCGCGTGAATCTCGTTGTCGGCGAGCCAGTTAGAGGAATCCCAGGTGGCGAGCCAGGAATTCGTCGCTGTATCGCGTCTGACGATGCCGCTGTCCTCGGTCGCGATGAACAGATGTGCGCCCGCCATTGCGAAGTCGAGGATATCGTCGCTCGTCAGTACGTTCTGCGTGTCCCACTTTGTCGCGACGCTGCCATCCCACCACAGCACACCCTGGCCCCTCGTTCCGACATAGACATCGTCTCCGTCGACGAGTAGGGAGGTGGGCTGGACCATCGTCATATCAGCGGATTGGCATGGGCCCTGGCCACCACCTGCACCAGGGAACTGAACCTGATGGACCCAGGAGGACGCACCAGGAGCGATGTTGATGAGCGCGCAATCGACCGCCGCCCAGATGGTTCCATTGGAATCGGCATCGAGCGAGCGGACGACTTCGCCCGCCCTGATCGACGGGCCGAGGTCGATTACGGGCAAATCTCCGAGGTCGGCACCTGAGTCGAGGTCACGAGAGGCTATCGTCCCATTGGCCAGAGCGAGGATGAGGCGATCTCCAGCGGCGTCGACTGCGATATCCACGACATCTAGCCCTTCCTCGAGGTCTATCACCCAGGGATCGTTATTCGCATCTATGATCACCAGTGCGTCATTGATGGCGAGCCAGAGACGGCCGTCAGTCGGATGGACGGCACTCGACTGGATAGAGAAATCGATGTTCTCGAATGAGACCAGCGGGTCTACCGGACGCAGCGCTTCGATTACCAGATCCTCGATCGTCGCGCCGCCCGGCAGCACCCATGAGGCGCCGGTGTCGCTGGTCGGAGTCAGACGGCTGCTGTGCGGATCGCCGCCGACCGCGAATGCGTTCTGACGGCCGAGGTCACCGTTGCCTCGCCAATCCAGAATGGGGCTCTGCACATCCATCAGGGTGAGTTGCGGCTGGTCGGCCCACACCCCTTGGCTGCCGTTCACCCTGATCTCGAAGGTCAGGTTCGATATCTCAGAGCCGGGCGCGAAAGTCTGGAACAGGTCGGCGGTCGACATGGTGCCCGTCGCTGGGTCTGCACCGGTCGCTTCGAGAAGCACCCATCCGGTGTCATTCGATCCCTCCTGTGGCCATTCGACCACCTGATTGGTCTCGGCAGCCAGCAGTGGAGCGGTGAGAGCAGCCGACAACGAGGATATCAACATCAACAGGACGAGGCTGCTCGCGAGTCGCCGAGGTCTGGAAGCCGTTCTATCGTTTTCGACCGTCATGACCGTGAGCCGTTTTCAGTTGCTTATCAAGACCGCGGCCCCATGCGCGAGGCCGCGCGCACGTATACCAACTCGGCCCGGAGAGGCGAAGTGAATCGGTTTCATTCGCCGCCGACGATGCTGCCAGAATCATCGATGTGATACAGCCGAGCGGTGCTGGTAGAGCCGCTGATCGCGTGCGGCGAACCGCTGATCGCGACCACCTTGTCACCGGGTGCCAAGCGACCGTCTAGAATCAGTTCGTTGAGCGCAGACTCCATCGTCGTGCTGCCCCGATCCGCCTCCTCGACGAGCACCGAATCGACGCCGGGGATGAGCGTCATCTGTCGCAGCGTGTTCAAAGAACAGGTCACCGCGGTCACCGGCAGACCGGGCGCGTGGGCAGCAACGAGGCGAGCCGCGTGACCGCTCTCGGTAGCCACCAGCAACCTCGCCGCATCGATGGCTCTCGCCAGTTCGACCCCGGCATATGATACCGCCCGGGTGTACAGGAGATCCGCATCGACCGGATGTGCCAGGGCGGGCGGCCATTCCGCCTCCGTCAGAGCGGCCACCCTGTGCATCGTTGCGAGGGCTTCGACCGGATGCGCTCCAGCCGCCGTCTCGGCCGACAGCATCACTCCGGTCGCGCCGTGTCTGATCGCGTTCGAGATGTCGCTGACCTCGGCTCTGGTCGGCTGAGCCGCCTCGATCATCGATTCGAGCATCTGGGTGGCGACGATCACCGGCATGCCACGACGGCGCGCTGCCGATACGATCCTGTCCTGAGCGAGAGGCACCTCTTCGGGTGGGATCTCGACGCCGAGGTCACCGCGCGCGACCATCACCGCATCCGCCACGTCGAGAATCTCATCCAGTTCCGCCAGTGCCGACGGATGCTCTATCTTGGCGACGATTCGAGCCGGGCAGCCGGCCTCTTTCAACATCCGCCTGGCGGGCGCGATGTCGGCTGCGTTCCTGACGTACGACACCGCGACGAAGTCCACATCGATCGAGATCGCGTGGGCCAGCGCATCCTCGTCACGCGGACCGACCGAGGGCAATCGAACGACGGTGCCGGGCACGTTGATGCCCTTCCTCTGGGTGATCTTGCCACCCTCTATCACTTTACAGACCACTTCTCCGCTGTCGCCGTCGGCCGAGATGACCTCGAGCCGCATGATGCCGTCGTTGAGCAGCACCGGGTCGCCGGGCCTCAATTCCGCAGCCAGTCCGGCGTATGGCACCGGCAGTCTGCTCGAATCGGTGTCGTCCATCTCCTCGAGGCCGCACATCAGCCTAACCTCGCTGCCCGAGATGAGTTGATGGGCGCCCTCGAACACTCCGAGACGGAGTTTCGGGCCTGGAAGGTCCGCCAACAGGCCGACGACGCAGCCTTTGGACTCGGCTATCGAACGAATCCTACCTGCCAGTTCACCACGCCATTCGTGGGTGCCGTGGCTGTAATTCAACCGGGCGACATCGATGCCCTCGTCGATCAGTCGCCCGAGTGTCTCATCATCGCATGATGCAGGTCCTATCGTAGCGATTATCCTGGTTCTCCTCTGCTGCCGCTCTCCGTCCACCGTCGTCGTCTCCCGCTCCGCCGGCGGGGTCCGAGCAAATGAGTTGCACGGCTGCGCCGAGGTGGCGAAGGAGCCGGTGCCAGCATTCCGAGTTGGGTGAATGACCCCCCGATTCGCTGTCCGGGCCCCACCATGCGCTGTCTCCGGTGCCTCCCTCCGCTGTGACCGACCGCACCAGATGTCGTGACCGGCTGGAGCAGGCGCTCGTCCGCGTCGGTGGCAACGGTGCCGACTCCCCGTATCAGACGCCCCGCGATACGAAAGCCAATAGCGACTCGCCAGCGCCGGCAGGTGCGAGTGTGAGCGATTGGTGGATGAGAGACTGCGCAAGGATGCCCTCGAATACCACGCTCAGGAGCCGGCCGGCAAGTTGACCGTCGAGCCGACGAAGCCGCATTCGACACAACGAGAACTGTCGCTCGCCTATTCACCCGGAGTCGCCTACCCATGCTTGGAGATCCAGAAAAACCCGTCGGACGCGTACAAGTACACCGCCAAGGGCAATCTGGTCGCCGTCATCAGCAATGGCACGGCGGTGCTCGGCCTCGGTGACATAGGGGCGCTGGCCGGCAAACCGGTGATGGAGGGCAAGGGGCTGCTGTTCAAGGCGTTCGCCGACATCAACGTGTTCGACATCGAGGTCGACGCGACCGACATCGACGAGTTCGTCGAGACCGTCAAGCGGATAGCCCCGACTTTCGGTGGCATCAATCTGGAGGACATCAAGGCGCCGGAATGCTTCGAGATCGAACGCCGCCTGATCGAGGAGGTCGACCTGCCCATCATGCATGACGACCAGCACGGCACGGCGATCATCTCCGGTGCCGCGCTGCTGAACGGTCTGGAGGTCGTCGACAAGCAGATCGACGAGGTCAAGGTCGTCATCATCGGCGCTGGCGCCTCGGCCCTCTCCTGCGCCGCCCACTATCTGCGACTCGGAGTCCGAGCGGAGAACCTGCTACTGTGTGATTCCGGTGGCATCGTCACGGAGGCACGACTGGCGTCAGGAGATCTGAACGAGTACAAGGCGGTGTTCGCGCGGGATGTCCCGGCCGGCGGCCCGGCCGAGGCGCTGGTCGATGCCGATGTCATGCTGGGACTGTCGAGAGGCGGCGTGATATCATCCGAGATGATCGCATCGATGGCGGCTGATCCACTGGTCTTCGCGCTCGCCAACCCCACCCCGGAGATCATGCCAGAAGAGGTCGCTGCCGTGCGCAGCGACGCCATCATCGCGACCGGACGGTCGGACTACCCGAACCAGATCAACAATGTGCTCGGCTTCCCGTACATATTCCGAGGCGCTCTCGATGTCCGAGCCAGCAAGATCACCGAGAGCATGAAGATGGCGGCGACCAAGGCGCTCGCAGCACTGGCGAAGCAACCGGTTCCAGACCACGTCGCGGCGGCCTACGGTGGTGCCAATCTCCAGTTCGGCCGCGACTACATCATCCCGACACCGTTTGATGAACGGGTTCTCATCTGGGAGGCGAGTGCCGTCGCGGAGGCGGCGGTGGCGGAGGGGATCGCGGCCGTTTCGGAGGAACAGTTCGATGTCAAGGTGTATCGCAAGGAGTTGGAGAGCAGGCTCGGACTGACCCGTTCGATCATGCGTACGGTCATCGACAGAGCGCGTCGTGACCCGAAGCGGATCGTCTTCACGGAGGGCGATCATCCAACCGTCGTCAAGGCTGCCTTCGAGTGCATCCGTCAGGGCATATGCATCCCCATCCTGCTCGGCAGGATCTCGACCATCGAGGACATCAAGGAGGAACTCGGTCTCGAATTCGAATGCACCTGCATCGATGTCAGGGAGGACCCGAGGCGCAAGGGGAGGTATGCCGAAGCGCTGGCGGAGGGTCGAGCCCGCAAGGGAGTGACCAGGGCTGATGCCATTCGGCTGCTCCGCTCGCGCACCTACTTCGGCTCGCTGATGGTCGCCGAGGGTGATGCCGATGGCCTGGTCGGTGGCATCAACCGACACTACCCTGACATCCTCCGACCATGTCTGCAGACGCTCGGCACGGAGGATGGGGTAGAGCGACTGGTCGGCAGTTACATGGTCACCGTGAAAGGACAGGTATACTTCATCGGCGATGCGACCATCAACATCTACCCCGATGCCGCCACCTTGGCGGAGATAGCCATCCAGACCGCCAAGATCGCCCGCCGTCTCGGCGTCGAGCCGAGCGTGGCGATGCTGTCGTTCTCGAACTTCGGCTCAGCGAGTGCCAAGCGCAGTAAGAGGATAGAGGATGCAATCGAGATAGTCCGGGCAGAGGAACCGACCCTCATCATCGATGGTCCAATGCAGGCCGACACCGCTCTGGTACCGGAGGTCCAGGCCGAGTATCCCTTCATGACCCTCGATGGGCCGGCGAACATTCTGATCTGTCCCAATCTAGCAGCCGCCAACATCGGCTACAAGTTGCTGCAGCGCATCGGCGGCGCCGAGGCGACCGGGCCCATCCTGCAGGGCATGGCGTATCCGGTCCAGGTGCTGCAGCGCGGCGACGGAGTTCGAGATGTCATCCACATGACGGCTTTCTGCGCGGTCGATGCACAGCGACGAAATCGCCAGCACATCGAATGATCGATGCTGTAATTATTCACGAGAACGGCTGCCACCGCAGCCGGCCTGCCCTCCGAGATAGCATCTATGGTTCCGATCGACTTGTTTGAGCACCATCCCGCCTTCGGTCAATCGCGATGATAGGGGCTGCCTCGCTCGATCTCGCTGGCCCTGTACAGCTGCTCCAGCAGCACGACGGTCGCCATCTCGTAGGTCATCGTCAGCGGTCCCAGCGAGAGTGTCTGGTGTCGGCTCAGCACCGACTGCTCGAAGCCGTCGACCGGCCCGACAGCCAGATGTACGGTCTCCGAGCCGAGCCGCCAGTCCCGCCAACGCTGGACGAACGAGGCGGTCGAGCCCGCCTCGCCGTTCTCATCCAGCAGCAACAGAGAGGAGCCTTCGGCCGCGATCTCGAGGAGGTCAGCGTATTCGTCGTGCGTCAGTCTGGCAGCATGGGCCTCGAGCCTGACTCCTCGCTGGCGCAGCCGGTCGGCGTACATCGTCACCAGTTCGGCATACGCCCTCTCACGCGCCCGGCCGTGCGTGTGCACCACAATGCGGCCCATGTCACTGTCAACCCCTCCCCGGTCATGAGCGTTCGGAAAGGTTCTCCTTCTATCGGCGGCACGGCGGCACATGGGTTGGTGGCCGTTCGGGAGGCAGCGGCAGAGCACCAGTGATGATCCGCACATGCGTGGCACCGGCGGCTGGCTCCAGGACATGCGCGAGGCGTGTGAGCGCTGCTTCGACAATCACACCGAAGGCCAGCGACTGGTCAGGCAGATGCAGGTCGAATGGACCGCGGCTCACGGCCTTGAGGAGGTCGATGAGGGCCTGTTGGAGGGTCTCGACCGGCGCGCGTTCAGGTTGCTCCGTGCGGATGCTGACGAGTGGCTGAAATGGCTCGACGACGAGGAGTTCTGGAAGCCGGGCTGGCGGGCTGGCGAGGAATCGTTGGGGGAGTATTGATGCTGGCGGTTCTCACATGTCCCTCATGTGCTGCCGACAGCACCCTGGAGATGCCCGTCGACCGATGTCTGTTCTTCCACGAATGCGAATTCTGCGGCCTCATGATGAAACCACTGCCCGGTGACTGCTGTGTGTTCTGCTCCTATGGCGACCGGCCATGCCCACCGGTCGCTGAGGCTGGCGGTGGCTGCTGACGGTATGCGACAATTGATGACCGGCTGGCTGCCGAAGACGGTCTGAGGCTGCCATGCAGGTCTGGATCGCACTGTTCAGCGGCATCGGCGTCACGGCCCTGTGGTACGGGCGTCGCCAACCGTTCCCACGATATGCCAGAGGCTTCGCCACTGCCTGCCTGCTGACCGCCGGACTGCTGCTCGTCGCAGCCAGCGGACCGCGACCGACCGAGCCGCGGGTGCCGATGGTGCTGGCTCTGGGCATCGGCATGGTATCGACCCTGATCGGCAGCCGACTGATGGGTCAGTCGAAACGCGATGTCGTCGTCGCACCTCTGGCCAGCATCCTGTTCGCGACCGGTGCCATCACCCTTTTCGCCGGCGATTGGACGGAGCAGTCCGTCATTCAGCAACTCGCTGCTTTCGTCCTCACGTCACTGTTGGTCATGCTCTCGATCTACCTCTGCTTCCGAGGTCTGGTGATCGGGGTGCCCGGGATAGCCTGGTCACAGGCCGGCCTGCTGCAGTTGCAGCGTGGACTGATAGGGGGTCCGAACGGTGCCATCGCCTGCTTCGAGCGAGCCTGGGACGAAGAGGACCATTTCCTCGACGCGATGTCGCAGGCGGCGCTCTGCCGTATCCATGCTGCCGCCGGAAATGAGGCGGCGCTCGAGTCTCATCTAGTGAGGCTGCGCCGGCACGGTGGCTGGTCGGCCATAGAAGTGGATTGGATCGCCGCCATCGACTCCGCTCTCCGTTCCAATCGCATGACGCCGGCGGCCTCACCTATGACGGGCGAGGAGTGAGGAGATATCAGAACGGTCGCTGAACGCGATCTGGCATCGGATTCTGAATGTCCCCGTGGTCATTATGGAATCATCTGACTCATTCGATTTTAGCGCGAAATCGACAATTGTACGAACATTTAGCAGAGGGTTTGATAAGGCTGCGAAGCGCTTTTCACACCAGATGAGATACGAAGAGGAACTCGGCGCCCGCTGGACAAATGGTCAGCGGTTCGGCGCTGTGATAGGAATCTGGATAAGCGCGAATCTGCTTTTCCAATCGTTCTGGATGGGACTGCACGGCCAGCCTTTCGACGCCGCCGTGATGCTCGATGCCCTCGGACCGTTGGCGTCGGTCGTGGTGATCGTCGAGCTGATCACATGGGTCGTCGTGCTCGTCTGGTTGTCGAACAGGGTGTCGGGCCGGTTCTCGGCCGCGCACGCGGCGCAGGCGAGCGGGGATTGAAGGCGCGGCGCCGCTTCGGCCGAACGAGATGGTGCGGATCACTAGAGTTCACACGGGTGGCGGTGATGCCGGTGAAACCAGTTTGCTGACCGGTGAACGGGTATCGAAGGCCCATCCACGGGTCGAAGCCTACGGCGCTGTCGACGAGTTGAATGCCCTGATCGGCATCGTGAGAATGGAATTGGAGAGGATTCCGAGAACTCACCGTGACGGTGGCGAGCGAGCGACGGTGCGGAGAGCATTGAATATCGCCCGACAGCCACTGGAGACGGTTCAGCAGGAACTGTTCGATGTCGGCGCGGAACTCGCCGGTACGCCCGCCGGACTGCCGGCCAAGATGGGACTGATAGGCTCCGAACAGGCCGACAGGCTGGTCGATGAGATGGACACTTGGAATGAGGGTTTGAAACCGCTGGAATCGTTCATCCTACCGGCCGGCTCAGCCGTGGTCGCGACGTTGCATCTGGCGAGAACCGTAGCTAGACGGTGTGAACGAGGGGTCTGTCGGCTGCGCGAGGAGGATGAGGCGGCCGTGCGCGATGTCGTGGTAGCCTATCTGAACCGCCTCAGCGACTGGTTGTTCGTGCTGTCTCGCGTCCTGACGCTGACGCTGGACGAGGACGAGGTGCTCTGGACTCCGATAGGGAAACGCGACTGATCAACGCCCGTGCGCCACATCGTGCCGCCGCTTGGCTGAAGCCAGCACCAGCCGTTCCGTGTCGAATGTCAGCTGCTCTTTCGCCTCCCCCCAGGTCAGCCATAGGTGGTTGTGATGTTCATGGCTCAGACGAACATCGAATCTGCGCGTGTCGCCGAGGAACCAATGCACCTGCTTGGTGACTCGCCGACCGCTCTTCTGGAATGTGTACTCCGTCCGCTCCCGCCATGCCGTGATCAGGCTCACATCATTGATGCCTGTCTCTTCCGATAGTTCCCGCAGAGCAGTCGCCTCGTGGTCGGCGTCTATCGCCTCGACGTGTCCCTTGGGAAAACCCCAGTGACCCTGCGGGTACTGGAGCAGCAGGATGCTGTCGTGATTGACCAGCACGACGCCGCAGGAGGTCTCCACAGGCCGACTCCTGCGGTCACTCTCCTTCACGCTTCGGGTGCGACCCTCCCCCACCGTCAGCAGCGAAAGGAAAATCACCCCCTCGCTACCGGACCGGTGGGATGGACGGCGACGGCGAACAGCGGAGTGAACGAGGTCGGCATGCTGATGTGGACTCGCCACTGACCGGTCTAGATATCACTCGAATCGTCACCGATGGCGATCTTGACGGCGTCATGACCGCAGCAATCCTGCGCCGGTACTGGCCTGACGCAGAGGTGGTGTTCGGCCATCCCGGCGCGCTCCGCGCCGGACTGCTGGACGATGTGATCGATGCGAGGACCGCGGTCTGCGACCTGCCTGCCCATCCTGCCGCCGGCCTGTTGATCGACCACCACGAGACCAATCGGCCGGTCTCAGATCCCACGGCGGATGCCTCGGGTCCGGTCATCATCTGGCGGCCGACACAGTCGGCCGCGCGGATCGCCCATGATGAGGTGAGTGGAACCGTCGACTGCAGCGACCTCTCAGAGGCGATGGAATGGGTCGATCGGCTGGATGGCGGCTCGATCACTCGACAGCAGTATCTCTCGGATCATCCGATGGTCCGGATCGCCCGACTGGTGGATGGTGATGCGATGCCAGAGGTCGCTCGCGCCGTCCTGCGGGGCTTCGAGCGAGGTGACTCGCCGGAACGACTGCTCCAGCATCCGGCGATCGCCACAGCGGATGCGGAACGGCGGGCCGGCCGGCGATTGATCCACCGGATCATCGATGAGACAGCGATCATAGTCGAGCGGCTCGCGGTGGTCCGATTCGATGGCAGCGGCGTGCGGACCAACGGCTACGAGATAACGGCGCGTATCGGCGATGCGTGTGATGCCTGCATACTGGTTCACGGCTGGCTCGACGGTTCGATGGGAGATGCGGAGCGACCGCCCGTCGGCGCGTCGTTCTACAACAACTCATTCCTGCATCCGGATGGTGGCCTCGCCGACCTGACCCTGCTTGCCACCGCGATCGATCCGGACGGTGGTGGCCATCGCGATGCGTGTGGTTGTCGAGTAAAACCGCTGGACGATGCTGGCGTCGTCACCGAACGACCACTGACGGTCGCCGATCTCGATGCCAACCTCGATCGCTGGTTGACCATCTGGCGGAGCATTAGAGCGTGAGGTCGACTGGTCTCTCGGCCCTATCGCTGCCACGATGAGCCGTCACGGCCGAGGCTGTCGGGCGTCTGCGCCAGCCGCACCGTGGTGGGTCATGGAGGAGAGCGAGGAAGAGTGGCCTTTCGATGATATGGTAGCCGGCCTTCACAGTCTCTGCAGCAGATCGAGGAAGCCGAGGAAGGCGTGCAACCCCGCCAGCGCCAGAATGAAGTCGCTGGCCCTGCCGTGCCGGCGCTGCTCGGCGGCGAACGGCTGTGCCGCCTCCTTCATCTCATGCGCCCGTCTGCCGGACAACCAGAGCAATGTCAACAGTCCCAGACCGACCAGTCCCAGCGCCCCGTGCAGCGTCGACGGCAGCGCTGTTCTGAGTGCCCGACCGTTCATCGTCGCGATGATAGCCTCGGCTCCGAACGCGATTCCAACGACCAGCCAAGCGAGGTAGAACAATCGATTTCCTGCTCGCACATGAGCATCGACTCCGAGGTCTCGCTCCATGCCGGTGAGCTGCCGTCCTCGCTTCCTCCATCGATGTTGCCTGACGAACCAGATGAGCATCGCGACCGCTGCGATGGGATGCAACAGAAGGAGCAAGGTGGTCGTGGTCACCGGTCGCTACTCTCCCTCCACACTCTTCATCCTGCGCACCCGCGGTTGAACATGTTCAGCGAATCGTTGATGTATGCCGGTCGGCGGGGCGAGACCCGAGGCCTCATGATGGAGAATCTCATGAGCGAGTGCCTCGATGTCGCTCTGCGCGTGGGTGAGGACCCGGACCTGCGGATCCGAGCCTCCATCAGGACCGCTGCCTGGTCACTGCTGGATAAGCCTTGGAAATCTCTTCTCAGCATCGCACTCAGACGAGAATCGCTGCCCGAACGCGATGAGGATGGCAAGGTGAAGAGGAGCAGACGACCACGGGGCAGACAGCGCGGCCGTAGTACCTCGCGTCGGAGAAGGAGTGCCTCAGCCGGTGCTGAATCATGGCTCGACGATGTGGAATCCGTGCTCGAGAGCGGTCCTTCAACGGTCTATCGTCTCGCGGTTCTGCTCGTCCATCGCGGTCGTTCGCCGGACGATTGGTCGACCGGTCACGATGAGGTGATCACCGAATTACGAAGCGAGTGCGACGGTGGCATCCATCCGGTCTGGGGGCGATTGGCGGGTCAGACGCCTCTGCTGGCGGAGCTGGCGGAGTACCCCGTCACCGAGGTGAACGGTGAGGAAGGAATTGACGATGTCTGGCTTGCATCGGCGCGATTCGATCCACTCGATCACGCCGACCTCGCAGAATGGCTCGGCAGCCGTTCCGGCGTTCAACTGCCGACCGATATCTCACTGGCCATCCAACGCCTTTCGATGGAGCTCAGCGGTCGGCGCTCGACCGGTGTGCTCGAAAGGGAACTGCCGGACGGTCTGGCGGAACTCGATGGAGCTGGCGCCCTGATCGCTGGGATACTGTACGCATCGGCCGGTGATGAGAGAGCCATCGGCGCGTTCGAGCGGGCATCTCGGGATGATGCGCTCGTGCAGATCGCCGACGACCAGATGCAACTGGTCCGGCTGAGGTTCGGCGAGACGGACACATGGCTCGCCTGCAGCGAGGACCGGATGGAGGACGGCCTAGCGACGGCTCGTCGGACGGCCGCATGGAGCCGGTCAGTGCCGGTGGGGATCGCGCTCGATGTGCCTGCGCTAGAACTCGGCATCGGACATCTGGAGGCGGTCGGTGAGATGGTTCCAGAAGCGCTCCGATGGAGGTTGGTCGAAGCGGTCGATGAGAGTGGTGATCCGGCCACCGCGGCAGAGTTGGCGAGTGTCGCTCGAATAGCCGATGATGAGGCGTTCGATCGAGCGCTGCGTCTGGCCGGACGGTCGGGATCAAGAGTGTTGAACGACCGATTGGTCGCCGATGTGCAGGAACGAGGTGATGCTGTGCTGCTGGCGGTCATCGAGGATGAGACCGCTCCGAGGGATGTTCGGGTGATGGCAGCGGCTGAGATCCTCGAGCGCGGCCTGGTCGGTGAAGTGTGGGACGCCCTGCTCTCGGTGTTCATCATCGATGCAGATTCGGTCCGTCTGGCCAGAACGCTCTGCTACGAATCCGACCCGGGCAGCAGAGAACCGCATGCCACGCTGCTCGCTTGGAATCTACTGCCGGCCGAGGTGGACCCGGATCTGTTCGAGCGCATCCGCTCCGCCAGACGGCCGGCGCACGTAGCCCTCTCGGATTCCGAACCGCGGTCGGAGATGTCCGAACTGACCATCGCTCTGAATAGACTTCTCGACGGCAGCAGCACCGATCTGGAACCATTGAACAGGGCTGCTGAAGAACATGACATCGCCTCTATCCGTGAAGCACGACGAGCCATGATGGCGAGTGGTGACGGACTGCTTAGAGCTGACAGGATAGATCAGTTGTCCGCCTCGATCGAAGATGCGGGTCTACAACCCATCGAATCGAGACTGTTCGAGAATCTGGTCATCGCGCTGCGCCTGAACAGGGCCGCCAACGACCTGCAGACCGGCGAAGCGGACCGGGAGAAGGCGGCGGTGAAGATGCTCGACGATATCGTCGAATGCAAACTGCCAGCCCGCTACCTGAGCACCATCGAGGATCTGGTCCTCGAATACGAGACGCCTCTGCCATCTCTCGCCCGCTGGTATCGGGTCAACCGTCCGACCTCGCCGTTCGGCACTGTGGTCAACGCCGCCATCCAGCAAGCGGCGGGTGACCGATTACGGGCAGCCCGGGCATATCAGGAAGCGGCGCCGCACTTCGATTTCGAACGAGCCACACCGCTCTACCGGAAAGCGTTGATCGCGTTCGCCCTGGCCGGCCGCTGGTCGGAGGCGGTCGATCTGCTCGACCGGCATCCAGAACTGGCCGCAGCGGTCACCCGTCGCTTCCAACTCTATCTGCGAGTCTGTGACGAATTCCAGCGCGACAAGCAGCAGAGCGGTCGCGGCAAGCGGCGGGAGCGCAACCAGGCGCGTCAACTGCTGCTCGACTTCGTCGACGCATCGGTGCCAAGCCACCCGGATGAGGAGGAGGATCCTCAGGTGGAATCGGATCGACGTGGTCAGAAGGAGGAGGCGTTGGACATGTTGAGCAACTATCCAGAGGAACACGACCTGCCGCACGACCCGTTCGTCGGCCGTGTCCGTGCCGCGACCCTGCATCTGCAGCGACGACGACGCAGTAGGAGGAACGATCAGGAGCGCCGGCTCAGAGATGCCCTCTCAGAGGGCGGCACCCCTCTGGAGGTCGTCGAGATCGCCAATGATGCCGCCGAGGAGGATCCGGTTCGTGGACTACGAATGCTCGAGCGGGCGATGAACGCAGGTATCTTCCGACCTCGTGAACTGATGTCACTGCGTGAGGCGCAGCAGGCGATATACACCCAGCATCAGCCCGATATCAGGATTCGAGACCGACGGCACCTGCGCAATCTCAGTCTGCCGCCACTGATCCTCGTCGACACCAACCTGCTGATCGATGCTCTGAAGGCTCGTGTCCAACAACTGATGTCGATGGATGATGTCCTGCCACATCCATCCAGTGCTCGCGCCTTCCATCGCATGCTATTGTTCAGGCAACAGGACAACCGTATCCGACTCTACATTCCAGCCGCTGCCAGAAACGAATTCCTGAACCGCTCGCGCAACCCTGCCACCGTCCTCGCTCTGTTCGGCGAGCAGGATCCGTACATCGATGAGGCCGTCTGGACGGCACGAGTGACGCCGGTCGAGGTGCAGAGGCTGGCCGAGGAGATCAGTCACGAATTCTCCGACTGGGTGGCGCCGCAGGACGAGGGATTCAACGCGACCATCCAGACCTATCGTGAGGCGGTCGAAGCGTTCCTCGTCGAACACAAGGACATCTATCTGCGGATAGATTCGAACAAGCGAGAGCATTCCGGCCATGTTCCACACCGCAGCGAGGTCGATGGAATGGAGATCTACCCTGAGGCGGGCGACCTCGACATCCTGCGCACCGCTGCCGCCCTGGCCGATTCTCCGATGCCGAACATCGGCAGCGTCCTGATAGCCACCAGAGACGCGGACTTCACCCTCGTGGCGAGGGCGCTCGAAGAGAACTTCGGGATAGGGGTGGTCAACAACGCTCAGCAGTTCTACCGGTGGATGAACTGAGACAAGGGCATCCACTCTCTCGTGACCATTCGACCTGTTCCGCAGGGGGCAAACCTGCGCAGTGAAGAGGCGATTCGGCCCGAACGGCGTTGTCTCAGAGGTAGAAGTCGGGCTGCAGCGACATACCCGGCTCGACCGCGTAACACTCCAGATCGGTGACACCTGTCTGTCGGAGGACGGCTTCGTCGGTGTGGAAGAAACCGCTGTGATCGGTCGGACGCGAGGCTATCTCGAACGCGGCGTCGGCGCAGATGCTCGGCTTTCGACTGCGACGCGCCATCTGCTCGCCGCCCAAGGCCTCGTTCGATCTTACGGCCGCAGTGTCGATGGTGGTCGCCGGCCACATCGCGTTGACAGCGATGCCGTCCGTCGCCAGTTCGCCTGACAGACCGAGCACGAGCATCGACATGCCGTACTTCGACAAGGTGTAAGCGAGCGACCCATCGAGCCATTTCGATTCCAGTGAGATCGGCGGCGAGAGCACCAGGATGCGACCGCCGTCGGAAGCACGGAGGGCGGGCAGAGCCGCCTGACAGAGCGCGTAGGTGGCCCGCAGGTTGACCTGATGCATCAGGTCGAAACGTTTCATCGGCGTCTCTCCAAAGGGCGCGATGAACAGCGCGCCGGCGTTGCAGACGACCATGTCGATGCCACCGAATCGCTCCATCGCAGCCTCGACCGCCTGCGCGATCGCCTTCTCATCCCGTACATCGGTCGGCGCGCAGAGCGCTTCACCGCCCTTCGCCTCGACCTCTGCGGCCGTCTCGGGCAGCGTACCGGGCACGACTCCGGGCTGCATGGTCCGGCCGAGCAGCACGAGGTTCGCTCCCGCCTCGGCGAAACGGAGCGCGATCGCCCTGCCTATGCCTCGACTGGCACCACTGATCAGGACGGTGCGGCCGCTCCAGTCATCGATTCGACCGACCGCACTAGAAAAATCATCGATCGGTGACTCTGCTGAACCGTTGCTGGAATCCGTCGCTCTCGATTCGCCCTGCAGGCACGCCTCCACCAGTTCCACATAGCGTGACATCGCTTCCCCCTCGGGCAATCCCGCACACTTCTGCCACGCCTTGTACTTGGCCACCGCGATCATCCCCTCGGTGATCGGCAACCTGCCGGACGCATCGCCCTGCCTAGCCTGTTTGTAGAGCCCGTACAAGCGCAGCAGCGTCGCATCATCGGGCCTCTCTGAGAGGCTCTTGACGCGTTGGGCGGCTCGCTCGAACGAACGCTTCTGGATCAGAATCACCCCTCCTTTCTACTGGCCAATCGGGGCTGCAACCACCGCTCCAAACAGCGTCGCCTCTCAGTGCTGTCCATGCTCGTCGTGTGCTCATGGCCATCGAGCAGGTGCGCGGTGCATAGGTCGGGGTCGATGTGCTGCATCAGCAATTCGTAATGGGCCAGACCTAGACGGCTGTCGGCGGCCGCCTGCAGCACCAGCATCGGCACTTCCGGCATGCCGATGTGAGGCACCGCTGCGGTCGCGTAACGGATGCTGAGGTCGGGGTGAATGCGCTCGAACTCCCTTCGCAGCACCTGTCGGATCCAGCCTCTCAGGGGTTGCATGGATGGATGGATCAACGACTCGATGACCAATGGGAACGACGACGCGGGACTCTCCAGCACGATTCCAGCCAGACGATCGGCCCACCAGCCCGATGGGTGTGATGCGAGCCGCAATCCAATGAATCCGCCGACGCTGTGGCCGTGGATCCAGAACCTCTTGGGGGGGTCTTCGTACCTGCCGATGACCGATTCGAGCAGCCCTTCCATGTCGGCGACCGCTTTCAACAGGGTCCAGTCGTGCCGCAGCTCACAGCCGCCGTGACCGCGCATGTCCATGCCTACCACGTCGAGCCCCAACTTCGAGAGATGCTGGATGCGCGACTCGCCGTTCGAGAGGTCCGATCCGTAACCGTGCAGGTAGAGCAACAGGTCACTCGATCCACCATCGGCTCGCAGATGCCGGCCCGTCAGCGTGGTGCCACCCCAGCCCTCGAATCTGAACGCCTCCCAATGCGGATCGGTCATGATCGATGGTGGGCTTTTCGGCACGGTCAATACCTTCTCTATAACGATCATGCGCAGCATCAGCCAGATGGTTAGCGGCAGTGAGGCGCCTAACAGCATCAATCCGGTACTCGACGCGCGCCAGGCGGGGAATGCGATCAGCGAGATGATCTCGGTGGCCAGGATGGTCGTCGCGACGCGAGGCATGGTCAGCCAGCTCGGCGCGTCCGATACCCTGGAGGCGGCCGCACCAGCCTCAGACAGGCTGCCGGTCGTGTGAGACATGCTCAGAACATCGCCTCAGGATAGCTCATCAAGTGCTGATGGCCCTGCTGCACCTTGGCGGCGAGGCCGGTGTTGTCGGGCAGGACCTCTTTGAAGAATACATCAGCCAGGCCCAGTTTCGCATCGTAGAACGGATCTTCGGTGCCGGCCGACTTCGCGTCCAGACAGACCTTCGCCATCCTGGCCCACATGTAGGCGAGCATCGTGTTGCCGAAGTAGGTGCAGTAGTCAGTGGCCCCGGCAGCGAGGAAGTGGGGGTCACCCATTCCTTCCGCGATCATCAACAGGGTCAACTGCTGCAGGCCGCGGACGCTCTGGTACAGCGGTTTGGTGTACCTCGCCATATCTGGGTCATCGCGATTCTCCTCGATGAATTCCAGCAGCGGCCACATCAGATGACGCAGGTTCTTCCCGAAGTCCTGAGTGATCTTCCGACCTGCCAGATCGAGAGCCTGAATACCGTTCGTGCCCTCCCATATCGGTGCGATACGTGCGTCACGGTAGAACTGCTCCACACCATATTCCGTGCAATATCCTGCACCACCCATGACCTGAATCGCGAGACTGCAGGTATCGCAGCCGAGATCGGTGCCGAGCGCCTTGATGATGGGGGTGAGCAGTGCCACGAGGGCGGTTGCATGGGCCTTCATCTCGTCATCGCCGCGATTCATCTGATCGAGCAGCGTGCCGATCCACATACCGAGTGCTCTGCAACCCTCGTTGTTCGCCTTCATCTTCAACAACATGCGGCGCACGTCCGGATGGACGAGGATGGGATCCGCCTTCTCTTGCAGGTCACGCACACCCTTCAGATCGCGGCCCTGGCGACGCTCCACGCACCAATCGAGTGCGTTCTGGTAAGCGATCTCGCCGAGGCCGATGCCCATCATCCCTGTCGCGAGCCGCTCGCGATTCATCATCTCGAACATGAGGCGCATACCGGTGTTCGGCTCTCCGATCATCCAACCCACGCTGTCGTCGAAGTTGAGAACACAGGTAGGGCTGCCGTGCAGCCCCATCTTCTCCTCGATGCCCGAACAGGATACTCCGTTCACGTTCTTGTCATCGGGCAGGAACTTCGGCACCAAGAAGAGAGAGATGCCGCGTGAGCCTTCGGGGGAATCAGGGAGCTTGGCCAGTACCATGTGGATGATGTTGTCACTGAGATCGTGCTCACCGGAGGTGATGAACATCTTCGTCCCCGTGATTCGATGCGACCCGTCCTCCTGTGGCAGCGCCTTGGTACGGATGATCCCGAGATCGGTGCCTGCGTGCGGCTCGGTCAGGCACATAGTACCGCACCACTCGCCGCTTGCCACCTTGGCGGCGTAGATCTCCTGGAGTTCGGCGGTGCCGTGTTTCGAGACGAGGTCGTACACGCCAAGGCCGAGCGCGGGCAGAGTGGAGAGTGCCATGTTCCCTGAGATCGCGAACTCGTCCATGGCGTTGCGGAAGAAGAGCGGGGATTCCATGCCGCCGTGCTCGATGCTCGCGGCGGCGGCGAACCAACCGCCCTCGCACGCCACGTCCCAGGCCTCCTTGAAGCCGGGGGGCATGATGACCTGGCCGTTCTCATAGCGGCAGCCGACCCTGTCCCCGGCGGCGTTGGTGGGCAGCCAGACGGTGCGCATGATCTCACCCCATTCCTCCATCATCATGTCGATCATGTCGCGGTCCCAGCCCTCATAGCCCAGTTGCTCGGCCAATTCGACGACCTCGAATACCTCGTGGAACAGGAAGGTGTAGTCGCGCAGCGGTGCGTCGTATCGAACCATCTCCACCACCTTCCCCCTCAATTGCGCAGAGGCTTGCCCTTCGCCAGCATATGCTCCATCCGGTCCAGTGTGGCCTCATCCTTCGCGAGCGTTGAGATCGCGGCCCGTTCGAGAGCGAGAATCTCATCCTCACCCATCTCGACCGTCACGTCCGCATAGTCGCCACCGGTCAGCACCTTCGCAAGTTCACCAACGACGACCACGTCGTGCGGGGTCGCCTTCCCTGACAACACGAGGTCGTTCAGTGCCATCTCGAGTGCGAGTCGGCCCGAAGGCCCGGGGAGTCGGTAGGTGTGAGGCTCGGGTGGTGAATAGTCCTCCGCGAGTTCCAGCACTCGGGCCTTGGCATCGGCCAGAAGCCGATCACGGTTCATCGTGATCCGGTCTGTCGATCTGAGATAGCCGAGGCCACGGGCCTGGTCGGCGGACTTCGCCACCTTCGCCAACCCTATGGTCTCGAAGGCCTGCATGGGCGCGCCCATCGGCCCTCCTGATGAGATGCCGAAATCGGGGAGACGCGCGAGCATCTCCTTGCAACCACCCCAGCCCGGGATGATGCCGACGCCAACCTCGACGAGACCGATGTAGGACTCAGCGTGGGCCTGCACCGCGTCGCAGTGCAGGAGAACCTCGCAGCCACCACCCACACACATGCCTGTCGCGGCGGCGACGACGGGGACCTCGGCGTACTTCAGTGCCTGATAGGTGTCCTGGCCCAGCGCGATGAACTGCTCAACCTCTTTCCACGCGCCGAGATTGGCGGCGAACAGCGCAAGGCCAAGATTGGCTCCCGCACAGAAGTGTGAGGCATCGTTGCCGAGAAGGATGCCCTTCCAGCCCTCGTTCTCCGCGATATCGACCGCGGTCAGAAGCATCTCCATGCTGTTCGGATCCATCGCATTGAGCTTCGAGTGATACTCGACCAACAACACGCCGTCGCCGGCGTCCCACAGGCTCGCTGAGCCATTGCGCTTGATCGCGCGTCCCTGCTGACGCTTGAGATCGGCGACCGTGAACATGTCCTCAGACTGCGGAACGAGGACATGTGTGCCTTCAGTGGTGAGACGAGTCATGTCGCCTTCGAGAGTGCCATGGAAGCCTCCATTCTCCGAGGCGGACCTCAGAGTCGCGGGAACATCCCTTTCAGCAGATTCCAACTCTGCGATGAGCCAGTCCACGCCGAGGTCATCCATCATCTGGAACGGCCCCTTCTTCCAGTTGTAGCCGACCTGCATGGCACCATCGATCGCGACGATGTCGTCACTGACCTCTGGCACGAGAGAAGCGGCATAGGCGAAGGTGTCGACAAGGACCTCCTTCACGAAGCGGGAGCCTGCATCATCCTTCTCGATGAGGCGCATCAGTCCTTGCCTGCCGATCTTGGCCGAGGGGAATGCGGCGCGGCGATCCGCCGGCGCGTATTCACCAGTCTCAAGGTCACGCGCCTCCTTGATTCGCTGGCCGTCGTCGGTGTTCAACCTGTAGAAACCACCCTTGCCCTTGCGGCCAGTGTAGCCTTCAGCGATCATCGTCTGGATGATGTCGCCGCCTAGGCCGGCTATCTCATGCAGCGCATCCGTAGCCGGAAGATGTTCGACCATGCTGTCGATGACATGCGGCACGAGGTCGATTCCGACGAGGTCCATCAGCCCGAAGACGCCGGTCTTCGGCAGGCCTATCGGTCGACCGAGCATCGCATCCGCCTGCTCGACGGTTAAGCCGTGCTCCAAGGTCGCAGCGATGGCTCGCTGGACGAAGTAGATGCCGAGGCGGTTGCCAATGAAGCCGGGGGTGTCGTTACAGAATGTGACTCGCTTGCCAAGACGCTGATCGGCGAATCGATGGAATCTCATGATAGTTTCATCCGAGACATCACCACCGGCGACTACCTCCAGCAGCGGGAGGTATCTGGGTGGATTGAAGAAGTGGGTTATCAGAAAGCGAGAGGTGAGGGACGGATCCATCCCCACGATGAGTTCGGCCCGTGGCAGGGTGCTGGTGTTGGAAGACAGAATCGCGTGCTCGGCGAGATGATCTGTGATATCGGCGTAGATGGAGCGCTTGACATCGACCCGCTCGATCACCACCTCGATGACCCAGTCCCGGTCGGACAGCCGTGCAAGATCATCCTCCAGATTACCGACGGTGATTCGCTCAGCGAAGTCCGGATGCATCAGCACCTCCGGTTCGGCTGATCTCATTCTCTCCTTCGCCGCCGCCGCCAGCGTGTTCCGCTGCGCCGCCCCTTCCGGTACCATGTCCAGCAGCAGCACATCGCAACCGGCGTTGGCGCAGTGTGCGGCTATCCCGGCACCCATCACGCCGCTTCCTATGACGGCGACGCGCCGGATCTGAGGCTCTGGCCGAAGCGAATTGAAATCGCTCTGCTGGGCCACTGCTATGGTCATTCAATCCACCTTCGAGAGAACCGTCGCGATGCCCTGGCCACCACCGATGCACATCGTCGCGAGGGCGCTGCGAGCGCCGTTGCGAGTCAGAATGGCGGCAGCACGGCCGACTATCCGAGCCCCCGATGCGCCGAGGGGATGGCCGAGGGCCAGCGCGCCTCCGTCGATGTTGACCGAAGCTGGGTCGAGACCTAGTTCCTCGATGACCGCCAGTGACTGAGATGCGAACGCCTCGTTCAACTCGACGACATCGATATCCTCGATCGACATGTCGCATCTCGACAGCGCCTTCTGACTGGCTTCGACCGGACCTATCCCCATCACTTCCGGAGCACAGCCCGATATCGCGACACCATCGATGCGGGCCAGCGGAGTCAATCCGTGCCGCTCCGCGAAGCCAGCGGAACAGACGAGCACGAAAGCAGCCCCATCGGTCAATGGCGCGGAGGTCGCTGCGGTCACCGAACCGTCCCTCAGGAAGGCTGGCCGGAGTCCGGCCAGAGTCTCGGCATCGGTATCAGGACGGATGCAACCGTCTTCACTGACCATGCCGTCCTCGGTCTCGATAGGCACTATGACCTCGCTGAACACCCCATTGGCACCGGCTGTCGCCGCTCGGCAATGGCTCTCGACCGCGAACGCCTCCTGATCCGCGCGCGAGATGTCGTACGCGTCTGCCAGGTTCTCGGCTGTCAGACCCATGCTGGTGAACGCCTCCGGCTGCTCCATAACCAATCTCGGATTCGGCAGCGGATTGAATCCCGACATCGGAATCCGCGTCATCGACTCGACGCCGCCAGCGATGAACGCATCACCCGCGCCGAGCGCGATGCGACCCGCCGCATCGTGAATCGCCTGCATCGACGAACCGCAGAATCGGTTTATCGTCACGCCGCCGACCGACCGGGGCAGATCGGCGAGGAATCCGACCATACGGCCGAGATTGAAGCCCTGTTCCCCCTCGGGGAAGGCACAGCCGACCAGCACGTCCTCGATCAGCGCGGGGTCGAGCCCGACCCGGTCCAACAGACCTCTGATCACCGCGGCGGCGACATCATCCGGGCGGGCTAGAGCCAGTCCTCCCTTGTGAGCCGGAGTGAACGGTGAGCGGGCGAATCCACATATGAGCGGTGCTGAGTGCATCTGTACCTTCACAACCAAGTGTAATAATTAAACCGAGTAGTATTCAATACAACATCAGGTTTGTCCGGTTACATCAGATGTTAGATGATACACCACTCTGACCGATTGAAACATGACCACTGACCAGCCACCCCTCATCGAGGCGTCGTTCCGAATCGGACACTGGATCTGGATCCCTGGGGGGACCGCCGGCAGCCGCCCACCGGCTACCGCCACCCTCTTGACACTCTGCCGATGACCTCGTGCGAGCATTCCAACTCCGGCTCAAGGTTGATAGATTGAACCGCTGTATTTGCCATCGGGGCAGGTATGGGAGCTGTTTTCGGCACCACCGAGCAATTGATCGGTTTCGCAAAGATATTCCTCGGCACGCTGCTGGTCGCGGGGCTCTGTTTCGCAGTGCGGCATTTCCGAGGAGGTCTCGCCCTGCCAGGATCGCAGAGGTTCGACCGAACGGTCCTCCTGCTCGGCCTGTGGTGCTTCGCCGGCATGGTGATCGATGCGTGGGCGCACAAGAACGGTACCGTCGAAGACTCGTTCTTCACACCGTGGCATGCGGTCTGGTATTCCGGTTTCGCGGCGTTCTCCAGCTACATCACATTCGCACTCTGGCGCCTGCACGAGGGTGGTCTGCCGAGGAGTGTCGCCGACATCAAGGAATTCCTCGGCGGCATGCCAGCCGGTTACCGGGTCGGGGTGCTGGGGATGATCGTGTTCGCGGTCTCTGGATTCGGAGACATGCTCTGGCACACCTTCTTCGGCATCGAGGGCGGGACGGACATACTGCTCTCGCCGACTCATCTCGGTCTCGCCGCCGGGCTGGCGTTGACGCTGATGACGCCCGTCATGGCTGCATGGAACGACCCCGACAGCGGCAGGTCTGGACTGGGTAGTCAGATCTTCGTCCTGTTCGGCATAGGTGCTGCTCTGTCGGTGATCACCCTGTTCACGAGTTTCGCTCATCATCAGACGATGTCGTACTGGGATTTGTGTGCGATAGTGTCCGGCTGTCAAGCCGGCAGTGCGGGCCTCGAGACCGGAGTGTCTGCCATTCTGCTGCAATCGCTCATCCTGAGTGGTGCGGTGCTGTTCTTCATCAAGCGGTGGAAGCCCGTGTTCGGCTCCTTCACGGTGATGCTCGGCGTCAACGGCGTCGCGATCGCAGCCTTCGCTCCGAGCGAGTTGCGCGAGGCGTGGCAGCATCTGATCGCGCCGCTGCTCGGCGGATTCATCATCGACCTCGCCCATTCGAGATGGGGGCATCACATCCGCTTGTTCGCCTTCTCGGTGCCGGCTCTGCACACCATCGTCTGGATGCTGGTGGTGACCGCCGCCGTCGGTTTCCAGATTACCGTCGTCGGGGGAGACATCATCATGTCTCCCCTCGGCTGGTCGATCCACGCCACCGTGGGCGCGGTGTTCCTCGCTGGTTGCATGGGCTTGCTGGTCTCCATACTCACCGATCCTCCGCGTCTGCCGGAATCGATGGCCGACTGATTGTTACTCATGAGCATTACCGCGTCGACTATGCTGTCGATGAGAACAAACCGGCTTCTGCCGGACCTCGTGCCGCTCATCGCCTTCACCAGCCTGTCGTCGAATTCGAGATTGGGGGTTCAGTCGGGCTGGACCAGACCAGACCGCGGCTCACATGTGATCGATGATGGCTGCACCGAACTCAGTAACGAGCCCGGCGATTGCGTCGTTGACGGCTTCGACCGCCGCTGGATCGCCCGCTATTGTGTCCACTGCTAGCGTGGCCGCGAGATTTTCGTCGTCCACGACCCTGGTTCTGCTGCTTCTTGGGCGCTTTGTCACCCTTGCGCGACTTGGCCTTCTCCGAATGGAAGGGGTGGCCCTCATCCACCGGAATCTCTTGACGAATCGTCTTCTCGATGTCGCGCAGGTACTCGCCCTCGTTCTCATCGCAGAATGCGATTGCGATACCACCCAGGCCGGCGCGACCGGTGCGCCCGATGCGATGCACGTAGACCTCGGGCTCATTTGGCAGGTCGAGATTGATGACGTGGCTGATGTCGGAGACATCGATACCGCGGCTTGCGACATCGGTGGCGACCAGCACCTGGAGGGTGCCGTTGCGGAAACGGCCGAGGGCATTCTCGCGCGCGCCTTGGCTCTTGTTGCCATGAATGGCAAGCGCCTCGATGCCGTCTTGACCTAGCTGCTTGACGATGCGATTGCATCCGTGCTTGGTGCGGCTGAACACCAGTACCTTCTCTGGACGCTCCTCCTCGATGATGTGGGTGAGCAGTCCACGCTTGTCGCCTTTCATGACCCACATCAAAGACTGATCGATGGCCTCGACCGTGATCGATTCGGGTGTGATCGAGATACTCACCGGGTCGTCGAGCATGTCATGAGACAATTCGACGATCGAGCGCGGTATGGTGGCACTGAACAACAGACTCTGCCGATTCTCGGGAATCAGAGCGAGGACCTTGCGGATGTCACGGATGAAACCCATGTCGAGCATGCGGTCCGCCTCATCGAGAACGAGGAACTGAACGTGGGACAGGTCGACGTAGCCTTGGCCGATGAGGTCGAGAAGTCGGCCGGGTGTGGCGACTAGAATGTCGACGCCGCGGCGCAGAATCTTCTCTTGGGGGCGCTGCGAGACGCCACCGAACATGACCATCGAGCGGATGTCGAGGTGTCGAGCGTACTGCTCGATGTTGTCGTGGATCTGCGACGCGAGTTCGCGGGTCGGGCACATCATCAACACGCGGATACGACGCGGTCCTGACCACGGGTCTTCGGCCATTGCATCGAGAATCGGCAGGGCGAATGCCGCGGTCTTTCCAGTGCCCGTCTGGGCGCAGCCGAGCATGTCACGACCCTCGATGAGGAACGGGATGGCCTCTTCCTGAATCGGGGTCGGCGTGACGTACCCGATCTCGTCGAGGGCGGCGAGCAGCGGCTCGCACAGGTTGAGTGAATCGAAATCCATGGGAATCACTCACATATGGGTGGTGATGGCGGCACCGAACTCGCTGCACTTGAGCAGGGTCGCATCGTCCATCAGGCGCTCGAAATCGTAGGTCACTGTCTTGGCGCAGATCGCACCCTCCACACCATTGACGATGAGGTCGGCAGCCTCGGTCCAACCCATGTGGCGCAGCATCATTTCCGCCGACAGAATCAGACTGCCGGGGTTGACCTTGTCCATCCCAGTGTACTTGGGTGCCGTGCCGTGCGTCGCTTCGAAGATGGCGATGCCGGTGTCGTAGTTGATGTTGGCACCCGGTGCGATGCCGATGCCACCGACCTGGGCAGCCAGTGCATCTGAGATGTAATCCCCATTCAGGTTCATCGTCGTCAGCACGCTGTACTCGCGCGGTCGGGTCAGCACCTGTTGCAGCATCGCATCAGCGATGACATCCTTGACTAGGATATCCCCTCCTGTGTTAGGGTTGGTCAGGTTGCACCACGGTCCGCCGTCGATCTCGGTGGCGCCGAACTCGTCCTTCGCCAGCTGGTAACCCCAGTCGCGGAAGCCGCCCTCGGTGAACTTCATGATGTTGCCCTTGTGAACCAGCGTGACGCTCGGTCGGCCTTCGTCGATGGCGTGCTGTATCGCCGCCCGGACAATCCGCGCGGTGCCCTCCTGACTGATCGGTTTGATGCCGATGCCGCTGGTGTCCGGGAAGCGAATCTGCTCGACCCCCATCTCGTTCTGCAGGAAGTCGATGACCTTGGTGACCTCCGCCGACCCCGCCTCCCACTCGATGCCGGCGTAGACGTCCTCGCTGTTCTCGCGGAAGATGATCATGTCCACCGCCCCGGGGTCCTTGACGGGGCTCGGTGTTCCCTCGTACCAGCGGACAGGGCGGACGCAGGCGTACAGATCGAGGCGCTGCCGGAGCGCCACGTTCAGGCTGCGGATGCCGCCACCTACCGGCGTGGTCAATGGTCCCTTGATCGACACTAGGCCTGTTCGCATCGCGGCCATCGTCTCCTCTGGCAGCCATTCACCGGTTGCATCATGCGCCTTCTGACCGGCCAGCACCTCGTTCCACTGGATGCGGCGGGAACCGCCGTACGCCTTCTCGACGGACGCGTCGACGACCCGCTTCATCACCGGTGTGATATCGGTGCCTATGCCGTCACCCTCGATGTAGTTGATGATCGGTTTGTCGGGCACGCTCAATCGTCCGTCCCGCATGGTGATGGGCGCTCCAGTCATGCTGCTCGGTCCGGCCGACTCGGCTACCCCTCATCATGCTAACCCTCATGCCCACCGGCCGGCAGGCTTGGTCATGCGCGCGGTGGTTCGCTGGACGGGAGAGGAGGAGATGGAGGGTGGAGTCGATGGTGGTCCTGTGATTCCCATGCATACCGAGAAATCGCTGAATCCGGTCCAGATGGTGCTGCTCGCGCACGGCGGATGCACGCTGCTCGATGTCATCAACGGCCTGAAGCATCGGATGGTCAGCGTCCGAAAGTGCTGGGTGGAACTCGATGCCGACCGATGCGAGGAGCCGCCGCGTCGCTTCAGCGCGATCCGACTGCGATATGTCATCGAAGGTGATGTGCCAAAGAAGTTGGTCGAGCGGTTGATCGAGCAGAGCCATGCGAAGCATTGCTCCGTCGGTGCGATGGTGACTGGTGCCGGCGCGACGCTGGACTGGCGGCTCGACCTGCGTCCGTGACGGCGCCGATGGGCCCGCTCCAGTCTGCTAGGCGAATTCAGAGGAGCAGCGGTCAGAGGTCGAGCATCGTGGCGACCGGTGCGAGCGCGGCCGGAACGGTGACCAACGGCTCGCATGCACCCCCCTCCATCCAACAGCCCATGGCGAACGAGCGGCCGAGACCCAGAGCATCCATCCAGATCGATGAGGCGCGCCAGCCGGCCCGCGTCAGACCCTTCTCGAGAGATGCGCGACCTAGCGCTCGGGCGGTCGCTTCCGCATTGTCACGATTGCGCATCAGGGCAACCACCGCATCGACCCAATCCACCAGTCTGGCTGCCCCCGAGCCCGTTCCGTCGCCTTCGGTCTCGGCATCGATGCCATCGACATGGGTCGCTTCGAATCCCGTCTCGATGATGGCCCTGTCGGCGGCGCTCAGATCGATGCTCTCCTGCAACCGGTCCAGGCATCGGAATCCATCAGCCGAGAGGGTTCCTTCCGACCACGCGATTTCCAGAGCGTGCTCGAAGGGATGTCCGACCAGACCATCACCCGACCACTTCTCGGACCAGTTCGAGGTGACGCTCGAAGGTGATGTCGAGTTCCTGCCGCTTGCGGGTCAGTAGTTGCACCTCGGCCGGGTCGAGGATGCCGTCGACCCAGACCGTGCGGAGCAGCATCGTGTAGACCGCCTCGCTGGTCTGTACCGGCGCGGCGGTCTCCGACGACAGGCCGGCCTCGTTTTCAGCAGTCTCTGTGGCCGGATCGGCTGTGTCGTCGAGTGCATTGGTGATGGTGGTGTCTTCGTCGTCGTCATAATCACCGAGCAGGGCGTCGAGGGCGTCGTCAGCTGCGCTCCTCGGTTCGTCACCTCGGGGCGGGGGCCCAGCGCCTACACCGAGTTCCTCGAACGGGTCGACATCATCGGTGTCGTCGGCTTCTTCTATGCCATCATCGATCGGATCGACGGATGCGTCATCGAAAGTGAACAGATCCGCTGTTCCGGTCACCGCCTCATCGCCGGAGTCTGAATCATCAGCCTCGTCATCATCATCGATGAACGCCGACAGAGCATCATCCTCAGCGTCGTGCGCGAAGCGTTTCAACAAGCCGTCCAACCTATCCGCGACGGGTCCCTCTGTCGGCAGTAATCCCGCCACGCCCGCGGACTCCAGTCGTTCCATCGCTTGTTCCAGGACCGTTCTCCTCCGGCCACCCCAAGTGCCATTGTCGCGCTTCGATTCGACCTCCTCCACGGCCCTCCCGATCCCTTCGACTCCGAGGCCTAGAAGGTCGGCGACCTCGGCGATGAATGTCTCATCGTAGGCCATGCCATCGGCCTCCCATGAGAGAATCATGACGGCGTTCAGGGTCTTCGTCACATCTCCCATGAACCTCTCCCCGCCCGGCCGCGCCGGCCAGCCCTCGTCGTCGTTCTTGAAAGCCGTTCTCATCGACTGTCCGAGTCTTGACGATGGTGATTCTAACCCTCGACGGGCTGCCGGCGGATGAGCGTGGGGGGTTGCGATGTCCGACTGCTGACGAGAAGCGCGATGGCTCGGCCCGGGTTTTAGACAACCTCTAAGAGCCTCCGTTCGGGCAAGACGAATCCCTTGCTTGTTTTACGCGAGGAGTGACAGGTCAATGGACCCGATGTATAGGTAGGTGGGTATGAATGCAGAGTGCGATCAAGGGTGTTCAGGACAGTGACGGTGGGGAGTCTGGTCTGGTCATCGAGAGACGCTTCACCAGCGTCGGCAAGAATCCGTTCGACCAGTTCGAATGGGTCAGCATGGACGTCGAGATTCTCAACATGGATGGCACTGTCGCGCATGCCATCGAAGGGGTGATGCTGCCAACTGGATTCGAAGGAGTCGCCGGTAAGGTATGCGCCCAGAAGTACCTGCGGAAGGCCGGTGTGCCGGTTCATCTGCGCAAGGTGCAGGAGCCTGCCGTGCCTCTCTGGCTGCAGCGCTCGGTGCCGGATGAGGAGAAGATGCAGAAACTGCCGGCCGAGGAGCGGTTCACCTGCGAGATGGATGGTCGTGAGCTGTTCCGGCGACTTGCGGGCACTTGGACCTACTGGGGTTGGAAGCACGGCTATTTCGTCGGTGAGGATGACGCTCGCGCCTACTACGACGAGATGTGCTTCCTGATAACGAGTCAGCGGTCGGCGCCGAACAGTCCGCAGTGGTTCAACACCGGTCTGCACTGGGCCTACGGCATCGAAGGCCCGGCCCAGGGTCACCACTATGTCGACCCGGAGAGCGGCGAATCTCGGCCGAGTCAGAGCGCTTACGAACACCCACAGCCACACGCCTGCTTCATCCAGAGCGTCGAGGACACGCTGGTAGGCAGTCCCGAGTCGATAATGGGGCTCTGGAGCCGTGAGGCTCTTCTCTTCAAGTACGGCTCCGGCACGGGTTCCAACTTCTCCAACATCCGTGGCAAGGACGAGCCGTTGTCAGGCGGCGGCCGCTCGAGCGGACTGCTCTCCTTCCTGAAGATCGGTGACCGGGCCGCCGGGGCGATCAAGTCGGGTGGCACGACCCGTCGGGCCGCCAAGATGGTCACTCTGGACCTCGACCATCCGGACATCGAGGATTACATCGATTGGAAGGTGCAGGAGGAGGAGAAGGTTAGCGCACTCGTCATCGGCAGCACGATGTTGCAGAGGCACGCGAAAGCGCTTCTGGCAACGACGAAGGGTGAAGACGAAGAGCGGTTCGATGCGGCCAGCAACCCGGCTTTGAAGCGCGCCATGCTGAGAGCGATTCGTGACGGTATGCCAGAGCCGCATGTCAAACGGATCATTGACCTCGCCAGACAGGGCTGGGATGACATCAGATTCGAGCAGTATGACACCGACTGGCAGGGCGAGGGTTACATCACGGTATCCGGTCAGAACTCGAACAATTCCGTTCGGGTGACGGACGAGTTCATGCGGGCGGTCGGAGAGGGTGATGACTGGAATCTGTACAACCGTACAGAGAAGTCGGCGGCGGTGGCGGCCGGACGGAGTGCCGTGCCGTGCCGGACCATGCCGGCCAGCGAGCTATGGGACAAGATCGCATACACGGCCTGGGCCTGTGCCGATCCAGGTGTTCAGTTCGACACGACGATCAACGACTGGCACACCTGCCCCGCGGGTGGTCGGATCAACGGCTCCAACCCGTGCAGCGAATACATGTTCCTCGACGATACCGCATGCAATCTCGCCAGCATCAACCTGCTGAAGTTCTACGATGTAGATGGTCAGTCATTCCAGATCGAGGACTTCCGTCACGCCGTACGACTCTGGACGGTGACGCTGGAGATCTCCGTCCTGATGGCCCAGTTCCCATCTCGTGAGATCGCTCAGAAGTCGTTCGACTATCGGACTCTCGGGCTCGGCTACGCCAACATCGGCAGCCTGTTGATGCATATGGGCATCCCTTACGACGACCCACGCGGCTTCGCTATATGCGGCGCCATCACGGCGATGATGTGCGGTGAGTCGTATGCCACCAGCGCCGAGATGGCATCGTTCCTAGGGCCGTTCCCCCGCTATCACGAGAATGAGGAAGCGATGCTTCGCGTCATGCGCAACCACCGTCGTGCGGCGTACGACGCGGCAGCGGGAGAATACGATGGGCTCAGCGTCGCGCCGATGGGAATCGACTCGAAGAACTGCCCGAACGACCTGTTGGAAGCGGCACGTGCTGCTTGGGACAGGGCCCTGTTGTCCGGTCAGGAGAGTGGTTACAGGAACGCCCAGACCACGGTCATCGCGCCGACCGGTACCATCGGACTCGTGATGGGTTGCGACACGACTGGTGTCGAGCCGCAATTCGCCCTCGTCCAGTACAAGACGCTTGCCGGCGGCGGCATGCTGCGAATCATCAACAACGG
Source organism: Candidatus Thalassarchaeaceae archaeon (assembly GCA_963582725.1). Taxonomy (GTDB): domain Archaea; phylum Thermoplasmatota; class Poseidoniia; order Poseidoniales; family Thalassarchaeaceae; genus CAUZSY01. The sequence continues at coordinate 6,090 of CAUZSY010000002.1, read as the reverse complement.
TGTGACGAGTGCCCTCGGTCGACTCGGTTACAAGGCAGCCCAGATCGATGAGATGGTCGGTTACGTCATGGGCTGGGGCAGCCTCGAGGGGTGCGATACGATCGGTATGCAGCGACTGACCGACATCGGATTCACTCAAATGGAACTGGCCCGGATCGAAGCGGCGTTCGACAGGGTGCACGACATCCGCTCGGCGTTCGCGTCGCGTGAAGTGGGTGAAGAGTTCTGCCGGACTGTTCTGAATCTCACGGATGGTCAGATCGATGACCCGTTCTTCGACACTCTGAGTCATCTGGGATTCTCGGCCGACGACATCGAACGGGCGAACGACCATGTCTATGGCAGGATGACCATCGAAGGCGCACCGCACCTGAAGGAATCCCATCTGGCAGTGTTCGATTGTGCGACGCCATGCGGCAGGATGGGTGAGCGGTCGATCGACTGGCGCGCTCATGTCAACATGATGGCTGCTGCACAGCCATTCATCTCCGGCGCCATCTCGAAGACCATCAACATGCCAGCTGACGCGAGCATAGAGGATGTGCGCGAAGCCTACAACCTGAGCCATGCGACCATGAACAAGGCGTGCGCGGTATATCGGGACTGTTCTAAGCTCTCACAGCCACTGATGAGTCATATCGTCGACTCATCGACCACCATCGATGAGGATGATGAGGAGGTGGTGCAGGTGGAGAGCGTTCGCAAGGCGGCCGAACAGGTCGCACTATCGATGCCTATTCCCACCGCCAGAGCGGCCTCCGTCGCCGATGCCTTCGTGCAGCAGTACGTCGCCGTCAGACGGCGGATGCCAGACGAGCGTGATTCGCACACGCTGAAGGCTCGGGTAGGAGGTCATACGGTCTATCTGACGTCGAGCACCTACGACGACGGGAAGGTGGGCGAGATGATGATCACCACCTCGAAGGAGGGCGCCGCTTGGCGCTCGCTGTTGAACCAGTTCGCCATCGCTGTGTCGATAGGATTGCAGTACGGCGTGCCACTCGACGCGTTCATCAAATCATTCACCTTCCAGAAGTTCGAACCGAGCGGCATGGTGGTCGGCGGCAGCGGTCGAGTCAGGATGGCGACCAGTCTGGTCGACTACATCTTCCGCGAATTGGCTATCAAGTACCTCGGTCGCAACGATCTAGCGCACGTCAGCGCCGAGGACTTGGAGACGACTTCGATCAGTCGGCCCGAGGCGACCCCGGATGGAGTGGTCAGAAGTCAGGGAGAGAAGCGTGACATACAGTTGACTCTGGACGCTGTGATGGATCAACACGGAGATAACGAGACACGATCGCTGACAGCGGAACCTGAGATGGACTCGGAATTGATGATGCGGAAAATCGCCCGCGAGCGTGGCTTCACGGGCGACATCTGCACCGATTGCGGATCGAGCCAGATGATTCGCAACGGCACCTGTCTGAAGTGCAACGGTTGCGGCGCCACCACCGGCTGCTCATGATGCTTCGAATCGGTCGGTGTCGCTCGCCTCGATGGCCGCGTTCAGCCGGTCGAGACCAGCCGGATCACTCACTCGAATTCGCTCCAACTGCATCTCGAATGCGTCTGCATCCGTCGATGCGAGTTCCATCATAAACACTTCCAGTCGAGCCCGGAGGGTCTCGTCGTCGTCGAGCCACATCTTCGTCAGGACGCCGCACTCATCGGTCGGATCGATAGCCAGACAAGAACGCAGTCCGGTCTGGCCGAACCGCCGTCGCACCCGCGGGTCGGGGTGACCGGCGATGCTCGGACAGCGTGCCATGAAGGCCTGTTCATCCCACAGGTCCAGCCCGTTCAGCGCGCTGGTCGCGAGGACCCGAACGTCGCCATCGCTGTCTTCGAGCCCGGCATCGATCAGTTCGATGGCCAGGTGAAGGTCTGACGGAAGTATGGATGGGGTCATCTCCAGCAGTCGTCGGCGGACGGCCGGTTCGTCATGGCTGATCAGAATGTGAGCGAGGGGTCTCGCTTGCAGCATCGCTGTGCTCATCAGATGCGGCAGTGCCGACGCTGCTGCCGCACCGATGCTGGGGTGTTCGGCGGCTGACTCGATGAGGCGTTCGATGTAGCGCAGGGGTGCGTGCAGATGCGGTCTGACGGCGAATGCCTCAAACCACTCCGCGAGCGTTTCTGCATGGGCCGGTGAATCCGATAGGGCATCGAGCAGCCAGACCGCTGCGAAGGTCCCGTCTGCATGACTCTCCGGTCCCGCATGATCGACCGCATCACCGGGTCGCCAATCGAGACTCTCCGGGCCCCGCACGGCCCGCGTCGACCAACGTCCGGGCGGCGCGGCGATGACGATGCTCTCGACGATGTGCGCGCCATCACCGGCAAGTACTGCTGGCTCGGTCCTCGCGAGACCGACCAACAGAGCGATCGCGATATGCCATCTCTCAGCATCCGGCACCGCTGGGTCGAGGGCGGCTGACAACCATTCGTTCAATCGACCCCGGGTAGCATCAGAAGCCAGTAAGTCGGCGCTGGTGGACATCCACTTCTCGAGCGCCCGCTCCTCATCGATGGCCCGCTTCACATGGTCCGGGCAACGCTGCTCCACCGCTTCGGCGATCAATCGCTCGAAGCCGGCTCTGTCGGCAGCGTGCAGACCGAGCGCCCGTTGACGAAGCGCTTCCGCGTCCGGCTCGAACACCGGCATGTCATCGAACAGCAGCGGTGGCGGTGGTAGTGGCCGCAGAGTCACCGCATCGTCGATGGCGGTGGCGATCAACTCGCCGGCCCGCTGCCAGATGAGGGCTCCTGATTCCATGCGCGGTATCACCTCACCTGCCTATCTGGTCTGAGTGGTCTCACCGATCGCCCGTACCGCATTCCGGGTGCGCCTCGAAAACCCATTCCGAGAGCATGGCATCATCCTCGGCGACGGTCGGTGGCAGAATAACCCAGTGCCGTGAACCGGCGCCGCCTCGTGGCGCCCAGGGCGAACTGCCCTCGATGCTCATCCTGGCATTGAACGCCTCGGAGTCGGGAAACTTCAGGCCGATTCGCCCGTCCTTCCATATCAGTCCGAATATCACACCGTCTCGAAAGGCCGCAGCGCAGCCGGACATCCCCCCCCGGGTCACTCCTTCAAGCGAGGCCGCCGCTACTACGAGGTCGTCTCGCAACTGTTCGAGTCGATCGGCGTTAGCTGTCATCGACGCTGCCTCGATCATATCTCGAGTTCGATGTTCAGGTTCTGGATCAGTTCCTTGTACCGGTTGCGGATGGTGACCTCGGTCACGCCTGCAACCTCGGCGACCTCGCGCTGAGTGCGCCGCTTGCCGCACAGGACGCTGGCGATGTAGATGATCGACGCCGCGATGCCGGTCGGACCGCGACCGCTGGTCAACTCCTTCTCCTGCGCCTTCTGGATCAACTCGTACGCCTTCGCCTGGACCTCGGCGTCGAGATCGAGCCCAGAGCAGAATCGCGGAATGTACATCTCCGGCGTGGTCGGCGGTATCTTCATCTTCAACTCGCGAACCATGAATCGATAGGTCCGACCGATCTCCTTGCGGCCGGTCCGGCTGGCGTACGATATCTCATCGAGGGTGCGAGGATTGCCGCACTGGCGGCAGGCCGCGTACAGGCTGGCCGCAGCGACGCCTTCTATGGAACGGCCGCGGATCAGTCTGCCTTCGACGGCTTTCTTGTAGTTGACAGCGGCCGCCTCACGAATCGACTTGGGCAGGTTCAGACGACTCGCCATCCTATCGAGTTCGGCCAGTGCCATCGCCAGATTGCGCTCGGTGGCGTTCGAGACTCGAGAGCGCTTCTGCCACTTGCGCATCCGATAGAACTGGCTGCGGTACCGGCTCGATATGGTCTTGCCCGAGTAATCCTTGTTCTGCCAATCGATGTCGGTCGAGAGACCCTTGTCGTGCAGCATCACGGTCATCGGTGCGCCGGTACGAGCCCGCTGGTCGCCCTGTTCAGGACTGAACACGCGCCATTCCGCACCCTGATCGATGACATTGTCCTGAATCACCAGGCCGCACATCTGACAGACTATCTCACCTCGCGTCTGATCGCGATCGAGGTCTCTGCTGTTGCATTCCGGGCATTTCACGATGTCTTCAACTTGCACGTCCGAGATCGGACCACCCCCTCAGGAAGTATTAAGTCGCGACTGAAAGGTATATTTCAACCTTGACACGAACTGAAGTATCTGGTCCTGACTCACCTGCTCGCCTGTTCAACCTCCCATGCACCTCTGAATCCGGTCTGCCCCGCCCGCCCATTCATCTTCAGGTCAACCCTGCACCATCCCACGCACCCGACTCGAAATCCGTGACCAACCTCGTAATCCCCCCGCGATCGCGTCCGCCCTGCGCCTTTCAGTGGCGCATCGGCGGAGCCGACGCCGAGCGAGGATGCGTGGACTGCTCGGTGCGAGATGGAATCGCCATTACGCCGAAGCGGTTCAGAATCGCCTCGCCGGTAGTCGCGAATGGTCAAATAGAGCCGTTCCATAGACCGACCGTCCGTATAGGAGGCGAATACATGGGTGAGGACTGGCCGCCGCAGGAGGTCTCGCTAGCACCAGGTGACCGGGTGCTTTTCCTGACTCGTGACCTCGATCTGATCCGGCGCCAGACGGTCGAGGGTCTCGACTTGCAGATGGCCGACCTGTCCATCGATGACCTGCTCGATGACATCAACACGGATGTGATGACGCCGGCATGGGTGTGCTTCGACCATCAGCCGGCGACCATCGCCGAGAACGCCTACGCCGGCCTGCGTCTCGGCGGTGAGCGAGTCATCGGGCCGAAGGCGTTGAGTGAGGGGGGATTCAAGGTCATCGTCAGTGGTCATCGTAAGGGAACGGGGAGCAGTAGGGAGACGGCGGCGCAGTGCGAGCGTTGGTCAGGAATCAGGCTGGCCATCGCGGCGTCGTTCGCACCCATTCACGAGCGCAACAACATCAATCTCGGCCAGTTGATGGCTGATCATTCGATGCTGATCCGGCTGCAGGCCGGCGAGAGCATCCCGCTGGCTGAATTCACTTCGGGGTACGACCCGGTGACCCGGATAATCGTCGAGAACGGTGGCATTCTGCCGTTCGCCAGGCGTTTGAAGGAGGGCAGCATCACTCTGCCTGAAGTCAATACCGAAGCGCGGCCGATGACCATGGTCGAACGCATGATCTCCAAGAAGCTGCTGGGCCAGAGCGGCGGTACCCGCTTTGTCCAGCCGGGCGATGCCGTGCTGGCAAGAGTCGACGGTGGTTACAGCCATGAATTCACCACCGCCCAAGTCCACAACTTCCTGAGCGAGGAGTATGGCTCGGATTACTCGTTACCTGACCCCACCAAGTTCGCGGTCTTCGAGGACCATCTGCTGTATGCGACCGATGTCGCTCGCTTCGCGCCATTCGTCGAGAGCATCGAGACACTGAGGCGGCTGCAGCGGGAGTTCCAGGCGCATACTGGAGTGCGCGACTACTCGGCGGTCGGTGGCGTCAGCCCCGGCATCTGCCACCAGGTGGCGCGAGAGGAATTCATCGATGTCGGCGACTTCATCCTGGCCACTGATTCCCACACCTGCATGGGCGGCGCCAGCAACGCATTGGCCTATGGAGTCGGTTCGACCGAATACGCCAACCTCGTGCACAATCAGTTCGCCTTCGTCAAGGTGCCGGAGAGCATCCGATTCGAACTGGTCGGCAAGCTCGACGGGGGCTGTACCGCCAAGGATGTCATCCTGCACATCCTCTGGCGCTTCGCCAAGCACTCCGAGACGCTCGACAGGAGCATGGAGTTCGGCGGTTCGGGGCTTGCATCGCTGTCAATGGATGAACGAGCGACGCTGTGCAACATGGCGACGGAATGCAGCGCCAAGACCGGTATCTGCGAAGCCGACGGGCGAACTGTGGAATGGTTGCTCGAGCGGCGGGACAATCTCGATGAGCGAACCATACGAGCCGCCTTCATCGAACCAGACGAAGGTGCCGTCTACGATGGCGGCGTGCATACGATAGACCTCGATGAGATCAGGCCGATGGTCGCTCATCCGGGCGATCCGGACAGCGGAATCCCCTCCGACCCAACCAATGGTGCCTATATCGCCGATCTCGGT
>CAUZSY010000001.1:0-44312 GCA_963582725.1 Candidatus Thalassarchaeaceae archaeon | reverse complement strand
CGCTCCGAGGACAGTTCTCCCACGCCGTCTCGCCGCAGAACTCCTCGCGGTCGTAGCGGTTGCCATCGACATTGAGCATTGGAATCAGATAGATCTCGCGAGTGTTGACCATGTCGGTGATGAATTGCTCCGAGAAATCCTCGTCGACGCCGTGGTCGCCGGGTCCGCAGGGGATACCATCGCCGTTACTGTCCTGCTCGGAGCCGTTCAATGAGAGACAGTCGCCGTCATCGTCGAGCACGCCGTCGCCGTCAGCATCACCCCAGGGATCCTCGTCGAACTGGCCGTCGCCGTCGTTGTCGATGCCCGCCTTGCCGTAGTAATATGCGATGGTCTCGGCGAAGAACATCGGCACCTCGTACGACATCCACTCGCGGGCGTGGTGGTTGCCGACCAGCATCACGTCGGGCCGGTCAGCGTAGTTGCCGCAGTCGCCGACGAACTCGTTGCAGTCTCCCAACGGCACCTCGGCGGTGATCTTCAGCCATGGACTCGGGTGGTTGTAGAACCAGCCCTCGTACGAGTCGAATGTAGTCTCGTCGCCGCGCGCGTTCAGACCGCCCGGCATGCCTTCGTGGAACTCCATGAAACTCGGATGCCGGTCGGCGAGGTACTGCATCCGCTCCTTCATCGAGAAGTAGTCGTGGTACTCCTTGAACTGGGCTCGGTCGTCGCCGCCCCACGGGAAGTAGTCGTCGACATAATCGGTCGACCAGATGTCGAGAGGCACGCGGTAGGTCTCGCTCTGGGCAGCCGACTCGGCGGATGTTCCAGACTCGCCTGCCTGTCCTTCTCCGACCAACCCTTGACCTTCGGTCCCATCGCCGGCCAGCCGCTCACCTTGCTGCCGCTCACCCTCGACCCGGTCACCCATCACCTCCTCATCGGTATGAAGAGAGGACAGCCAGGGCGTCGCGAGCATCATCGCGAGGATGAGATGGACCGCTATTCTGCGGTGCATGGCTGTGTTCATCGGCACGGTGACTGGAGTCTCCCACTTGAAAGCGACGCTGTCACGCGAATGAAGCCCGGAGCGCTCAGTAATCATACTCCGGAACATCTGAGCGACGTTGCAGGAACATAGGTGGTGGTGGGCGTGGATGGACGACCCGGGGATGGTCGGCCGCCTTGGTGAGCGGAGCACGATTCAAAGCCGAGGGGTCGCTGGGGGTGGAGGATGGACGCGGTGGTGCAAGCGATACCCGGCTGGGAAAATGTGATGCTCGGATTCAACCAGGGAACGCTCGCGGTGCTCGCGGGTCTGCTGCTGGCGGGACTGGTTCTGCGAGCCATCGTGATGACGATGATCGAGAAGGTGTTCGCTCGGATGTCGATCGACAACGAGATCGCCAATAATGCTGTCAAGGATTCCCGAGGCGCGCTCGGCACGGCTGCCGGAGCCGCCCTGTTCTGGCTGATGACCGGCGAGTTGGCGCTCTCATCGACGACCGGCGGCGCCGCGCAGATGCCTAGCGAAGCGATCCGCTGGCTGCCGACCATCGCAGAACTGGTTCTCGATGTGGCGGTCGTCGTCTGGGCCTTCCGTCTGGTGCCGATCGTCCACTCGGTGATCGCGGCGCTCGACGACGATGACGAGTTGGACGGTTCTGAGAAGACGCTGATCAGCGCTCTGGAGAGCATACTCCGCTTCCTCATCGTCGCCTTCGGTTCACTCTACATCGCCGGTGCGCTCGGCTTAGACCTGACCGCGCTGATCGCCGGTCTCGGCATCTCGGGTCTGGCCCTCGCACTCGCTGCCAAGGACTCGATCTCGAACATGTTCGGCGCCATCTCGGTGCTCCTCGACCGACCGTTCCGGGTCGGTGACTGGATCGTCGTCGGCAGCGACGAGGGCGAGGTCATCTCGATCAATCTCCGAACCACCCAGCTGCGCACTTCGATCGACACCGTGGTGACGCTGCCCAACGCCGGTCTCGTCAGCAAGTCGATCGAGAACTACGGCAAGCGACGCTGGCGCCGCTACCAGCCGACCTTCCACCTCGACCTCGACAGCGACCCAGACAAGGTCAGCCGGTTCTGCGCCGGCATCCTCGTGCTGGTCGAAGCGAACGAGCGGACGACCAAGACGGACTCCTCCTTCGCCAACGTCGCACTGCTCGGACCGCAGTCGATAGATGTCGCCTGCAACATGTACTGGGACATCTCGAACGGCAAGCAGGAGCGGGAAGCGCGCGACGCCTTCCTGCTCGACACGATGCGGCTGGCCAAGGAACTCGGTCTGCAATTCTTCGAGCCACGGCTCCGCCGACAACTGACCGAGTGAGGTCGGCGGAGTGGGCCTCGGCGACCGGCAGCGTGATGAACGGCGGCGCGCGCGGCCGGAGCGAGAGATATGCCGAAACTCATCCTGCTTCGGCACGGCCAGTCGGCCTGGAACGCCGCCGACCTGTTCGCAGGCTGGATCGATGTGCCGCTCTCCGAGACCGGCATAGATGAGGCGCTCGCCGCCGGTCGAGCCTTGGCTGACGAGCCCATAGACATCGTCTACACATCGACCCTGATCAGGGCCCAGATGACGGCGATGATCGCTCTCGTCGCTCGCGGTGGCGAGCAACTACCCGTCATCATGCGACGCGACGAACCCGAAGAACTCGGATTCGACCACGCGGTCCACAATGAGACGACTGAATCGAACATCCTGCCGGTCCATTCCGACTGGCGGCTGAACGAGCGTAACTACGGCGTGTTGCAAGGGCTGGGCAAGCAGGCGACGAAGGATAAGCACGGGTTGGAGCAGGTGCACATCTGGCGCCGGTCGTACGATGTGCCGCCACCTGGAGGCGAGAGTCTGGAGATGTGTGCTGGCAGAACGCTGCCATGCTTCCAAGAGGCGATTCTGCCGCATCTGAAGGCGGGTCTCAGCGTGTTCGTCGCGGCGCACGGAAACTCACTGCGGAGCATCGTCATGTCGATCGAGGGGATGTCGAAGCAAGAGGTCCTATTCCTGGAGATCGCGACCGCTGTGCCACTGATCTACGACTACGCCGAAAGTGCGTTCACACGCGTCGCCTGAGTCGGTAGGACGGTTTCCCCTCCGCGCTCCGACCTCCCGTTGACCTCATCTCTGCCCTCACGGCCCATCCGTCCGGTCAGGTCAGATGGTTCAAGTCCGCGAAGTTGCGAGTGGTTGGGCTCGGCGCAAAGTCAGGGTTGGCTACAAAGGTGGTCAGGCGGGCGGTGGAGCGGCGCGTCGATAGAGCCGGCGCAGCGGCGGGTGTAGCAGTCCGACCATCATCAGCGGCAGCGCCTGCATGACGAGCAGCATGCCGGTGAGCCACGCATAGACTCCGAATCCGGAGCAGCAGAGCGCAGTAAGGGCCGCCGCGGCGAAGGTTCGCGAGCGGAACATGCGGGCCTGGATGCGATCGACGTGGTCGAGGAACCAGAGCGTCGATTCTGTTGGTTCCTCGCCAGTGGCACGAGCGAGGAGGAGTTCGACGAGAGTCTGTTCATACTCCCAGACCGGCAGACCGCCACGATGGCTGTCGAGCGCCGCGTCGCTTGACCAGGCGCGCGGGGCCTTCGCCGCCCAGGCGTCGAGGAACTCGCGGCGAAGTTCGCCTTGTGGCGGCAACGGTGCGCAGTCGGGCTCCGCCTCGGCCGCCCGACGAGCGACTTCGATCGAGCGATATCCGGCCGCGACATCGCGCAGCGCCGGCATCCGTGCATCGAGTGGCAGCAGGCTGTCGGCGAGACCCGGCGCCGGCAGCAGCAGGCGACCTCGGCTGGAGTCCGGCTCTCCCGCGGCGTCGCGCAGCAACAGCACGCACTCAAGGCTGAAAGAGCGATGCGTGATCGTCGATTCAGTCTCCGCCGCGTGCGGCGCGCGCCACAGCGTCTTCGCGTGCGTGACCTCTTCGATCCGCTTCAGTCGGTCGTTCCAGCGACCGGCGTCGCGAGGAATCCGTACCACCTTCGCGGCCCGCATGTGGAATCGCCCGAGCAGCCCACCGGCGTTGCGCACCAGCGCCAGCGCTAGTGTCGATTCACCGGCCACGAGCACCGACCGCAGCGCCTCGGCTGCCGTCGGCAGTTCGCTCAGGTCGCGCCGCAGCAGCAGCACGTCGCGACCTCGCCATTGGACGCCGCCCTTCGCGCCGTGGCAGCGATCGTCGCTGAAGTCGGAGAGACGACGGCCGTGACCGTCGGCGTCGAACGGCACAATCTCGGCCATCCAGAGGCCATACCGACCACAGTCGAGATGCGCCACCGGTCCGAGCCGACCTTCGGCGAGCCGCACCACACGAACCGACGCCAAGGCGGCAACATCTCCCCACGAATCTGTGGCATCGGCAAGGGAATGCCACCACACCGGATCGCCGATGCCGGTCGGCGGCAGCAGCATGGTCAGCGTCGTCCAAGGCAGACTGACCTCGTGGGCGGTGAAACCGGGGGGCAGTGGCGACGTCCGCTCCGAGTCGCCAGCACCACCACCCGAAGCATCGACCGCCCCAGCAGCATCGGCCATAGCGGTCGCGGCGGCCGGGAACCAGCCTTTCTCGCGCAGAGCCGCGAGGTCGGCCGCCATACCCTTCGCACCGGCCGACCGCGCTTCATCCTCACGGTGCTCATCGGGCTGGCGGCGATGACGAACCGTTACGCCGAGCCGGCCGGCGGGATTGGCTGGCGGCGCAAGCCTTCTCATGCGACCAGCCGACCGGGAAGCGATGACCGACGGTGACGCGGGATCGGGCGCGCCCGCCGATGCTGGCCGCGCAGGCGACCGCGGTGGCGACGAAGTGAGGGCCGACGGCAGCCGAACGAAGGGAACGGCGGGGGAGGTGGTTCTGCCGCTGGCGGTAGACATGGATGGCACCATCATCCTCACCGACACGACAGTCGCTGGGGCTCGATGGATCATCCTGCACCGACCTTGGTACGTCCTGCTGCTGCCGCTCTGGGAGGTGTGGCCCGGCCGGTCCTCCTGGAAGCGACATCTGGCGGCCCGGGTGCCGTTCGATCCGACCAGTCTGCGCTACAATGAACCCTTCCTCCACTGGTTGCGCGAACAGAAGGAGAGCGGTCGCGAGATCATTCTGGTGACCGCTTCGGACGAGAAACCGGCGGCCGCAGTCGCGAAGCACTTCGGCGACCTGTTCGACGATGTGCTCGCCTCGGATGGTGTCACCAATCTGCACGGTCGCAACAAGGCGGCGGCTCTCGATGCGCGCTGGGGTCGTGGCGAGTACGCCTACGCCGGCAACTCGCACTCCGACCTGAAGGTCTGGCCGCACGCTGGCGAGGTCATCGTCGTCAATCCGAGCAGGGGCGTGCTGCGTCGCCTCGGCCGGGAACCAGACCTGCTGTTCGAATGAAGCGTCTCCACCGCCTCGCAGGGCTCTTGAAGAGGCGAAGCGCGGTCGAGAAGGCATGGGCTGGCTCGGTCGCACCTTGGACGGCATCGCCCACTGGCTGCTGAAGTGGCGGATCATACACGGCCCGGCCCGCTGGATCGCCAACAGCCGCTACGCCTGGGGCTTCATCTCGCGGACCGACCGTGTCCGCACCAATCGGCTGCAGACCCGCGTCATGTCGAGACCTCTGCCACAGCACATCTCGATCATCATGGACGGCAATCGCCGCTTCGCAGCGGACAAGGGCATGGCGTCCGCCTTCGGCCACCGGTTGGGCAAGGAGAAGGTCGAGGAGGTGATGGACTGGGTGTTGGACATGGGCATCCCCTACCTCACCGTATACGCCCTCAGCACCGAGAACATCCAAGGCAGGAAACCCGATGAACTGGAGGAGTTGTACGACCTCTACGTCGAAGGGCTGCGTGACATCGCTAAGAATGAACGAATTCACCGACATCAGGTCCGAGTGCAGATCGCCGGTCGCGAGGAGCTGCTGCCAGCCCGCGTTCTGGAGGCGATAGAGCTCGCTGTCGAGGAGACTCAGGGATACGAGAAATTCGTCTTCACCGTCTGTCTCGCCTACGGCAGCCGCGAGGAGATCATCGATGCGATCCGCGACATCGCGGCAGACCACGCGAAGGGAGAGATCGAGCTGGATGGCATCGACGAGGCGGAGGTGAGCAAGCGGCTCTGGACCGGTGACCTGCCCGACCCCGACCTGATCATCCGGACCTCCGGCGAGGAGCGAATCAGCAACTTCCTGCTCTGGCAGTCGGCCTATTCCGAGATGTACTTCACAGACGTGTTCTGGCCGTCGTTCCAGCGTCGGGATCTGCTCGAAGCGATAGATGCGTACCAGAAGCGCAAGCGCCGTTACGGGGGCTGAGTCAGGATGGCTGATCAGTGTCCGAATTGTGGCCGTGACGACTTCCAGAATCCGTCGCTCGCCGTCGATGCAGCGGTCCGAGACGGAGACGCCGTGCTGCTCATCCAGCGCGGCCGAGCGCCCTGGCAGGGCGCTTGGGCGATGCCCGGCGGCTTCGTCGACTACGGTGAGGATCCAAAGGCGGCGGTGCTGCGCGAACTATCCGAGGAGACAGGTCTTACGGGTCGCGTGGTCGGTCTGCTCGATGTCAAGGGAGATCCAGACCGCGACCCGCGGAAGCACATCGTCAGCGTCGTCTATCTGGTCGAGGCGAGTGGCGAGCCGGTCGGCGGCGACGATGCGATGGATGCCCGCTTCTGGCCGATCTCAGCGGTGCTCGACGGCTCGATCGATATCGCCGGCGACCACGGCGACCTGCTGCGCGACTGGCTCGCCCCATAGCGCGACGAGAGTTGGACGGGTCGCCGCTGTGACCGGTTGGCGGCCGCCGTTGCGGCAACAGCGCATCGCCTGCATCCACCCATCGCAGATCGCGGTGAAGCGGCAGTCGGACATCTCGGCCTCGCGCCATCGGAAGAATTGTGGCTGCTCTGCTAGATGGTCGAGGAAGCCGCGCTCGGCCTTCGATATCAGCAGCGTCGGAACGCCCTGAACGACCGCTTCGGCGGCCAGCGTCGTGCTGCCGGTCAGCACACCGTCGAACAGCGCCGCCCGCTCCGGCAGATGCCAGGCCGAATCACAGTCGGCGGCGGCCGCCTCCTCATTCATCACGAAATGCACCGGCAGATCGCGGATCGCGGCGGAATAGTCGATCATCTCCGGCGCATCATGGATGCCGCCACCGATCAGTTGTCGATGTAACACCACCAATTCGTCGGCCGGCAGCCCCAGCCGCTGCGACATCCGGTCACCTGTGCTTTCCCAGACCTCGGTGGAGGTGTCCAGATAGGCGTTCGGGAGGATGCCCGGGTAGCTGTGAGTGGGACGCAGCACGCCGTCGGGCGCACTCCATGATTCGGGCAACAGAATGTGGGTCGCGGCGCTCTTCGCGAGTCGATGCGCGATCGTATTGACCTCCGTGTCGGTCAGATACCAGCGCTCTTCGACCAGCCCTCTGGCGGCTCGTAATTCGAACGGCGCTCCCTTCGAGATGATTCTATCGACTTGATGATTCTTCAGAAAACGACCAACAGCGGCTGTCCTCTTCCGGCCGAGATCGACCTTTCCGAACAACCGCCCGGTGACCCTCGGCACCCTCAGGATGGGCTGGCTGAACCCGTCTAGCAACATGACGTCGAGTTCCTGACGCTCGGTGACAACCAGCGTGTCGCCGTCGGCGATCCACCGCCTGAACAACTGGAAGTGGGCCGGGTGGTCGATGACCCAGCAGGTCCGCATGGTCTCGCCAATGAGCAGGGATGGATGAAGCGAACGGCTGAATAGCGAGTCGCGCCAACCCGCCGGCATGGCGAAGCGAGGGATAGACGCCGCCGGCGAGGTGTTCGGTCCGTACAGCCCCGGCGTCGCGTCCGGCGGCATCGTCTGGCTGTCAGGCCAGATAGCGCCGGACGCCGGCGATATCACGGCTCAGACGAAGGCGAGTCTCGACAAGATCGACGCGTTGCTGGCGGCGGCCGGCTCATCGAAGCATCAGGTGACCTTCGCGCAGGTGCTGCTCGACGACATCGACGACTTCGACGCGATGAACGAGGTCTACGGCGAATGGCTGGCCGATGTCGAGATTCCGCCGGCTCGTGCAGCCTTCGAAGCGGCTGCACTGCCTCGTGGCGCCAAGGTCGAGATCGTCGTCCAGGCTCACGACGACGACTGCTGTGACTGAACCGTTGCATAGCATGGATGTTCCACGCATCGCCGCTGAATGTGGTACCGCTGTTGAGACGATGCAGAACGGCTTCCAATCAGCGGCGGCAGGCAGAAGGCATTGAAGAGTGAGGCGGCTCGGCTGGGCTGATGTCGGAGACCGGATGGCCCCTGCACTGCTTCAAGGCGTACGACATCCGAGGCCTCGCCGGCAGCGAACTGGACGAGGCGTTCGCGCATCGACTCGGTCGGACTCTGGCGACCTTCCTCGACTGCGATGCGCTGGCGGTCGGCCGCGACATCCGCGAATCATCTCCCACACTGCACGCCGCCTTCGTCGCCGGCCTGATCGAGTCCGGCTGCGATGTGCACGACGTCGGAATCAACACGACAGGCGCGCTCTATCACGCGACGGCGAACCTCGCGGTCGACGGCGGCGTGATGATCACCGCGTCTCACAATCCGCCGGAGTACAACGGCTTCAAGATGTGCCGCGGAACGGCCGCGATGGCCGGCCCCGAGATCGAGGAACTGTGCGCCGCCTTCGAGGCCGGCGACTTTCGTAGCGCTGGCGGGATAGGCGAGCGGCGATGCGGCCGACACATCGAATTGACCGGTTTCACAGACGATTACATCGAGACGGTGGCCCGGGCAGCGACGCCGATCGCCCGACCCGTGCACGTGGTGGTCGATGCGGCCAACGCCGTGCCGGGTCCATTCGTGCTGCGCATCCGCGAGCGGATGGGCGGCCACGGCGCAGCCCTGTTCTGCGACTGGGACAACACCTTCCCCAACCATTCGCCCGACCCGACGCTGGTCGACAACATGCAGCATCTGGCAGCAGCGGTGGTCGAGACCGGTGCGGAGTTCGGAGTCGGCATAGACGGCGACGGTGATCGGGTGGGAGTGGTCGATGAGCGGGGTCGCTTCATCCGTCCGGACAGAATCCTCGCGGTGCTGGCGGCGGACATCCTCTCGAATCTGCCTGAAGACGCCTCCGAACAGGCGCGAACCGTCATCTACGACGTCAAATGCAGCATGGCGTTGGAACAGACGATTCGACAGAACGGCGGATTTCCACACATGATGCGGACCGGACACTCGTTCCTGAAACTGGAACTGCGGCGGAAGCCAGAGACGCCTCTTGCAGGTGAGATGAGCGGCCACTTCTTCTTCAACGACAGATGGAACGGCTTCGACGACTCGCTCTACGCGCTCGCTCGACTGATGGAGCTGGTCGCCCGACGACTACCCGACGGCCAACCGTTCTCCTCGCTGTTCGACGACATTCCCACCTTCACGAGCACCGGCGAGGCGAAGGTGCCGCTGCGAGCGGCGCGTGAGACGACTATGGCGGCGGTGGAGGCTGCGTACTCCGACCTGCCTTCCAGCACGGTCGACGGCGTCCGGATTCGCTACGATGGCGTCGACGGCATCGAGGTCGGCTGGTTCCTCTGCCGGGCGAGCAACACCGAGGCGATCCTCGTGATGCGAGCCGAGGCCGACTCCGAGGCCGCGCTACGGACCATCACGGAGGACGTCGAGCGGCGCATCGGCGGTATCATCGATCTGACGGCGTTCCACGCCGCCTGACCGCATCGGCCGCGGCCAATCGATTCCCGGCATTCCGGGCATGCCTGGCATTCCCAGCCTGAGGATGCCAGCCTCAGAGAGCAGCCTTCGCTTCTTCCAGTGCCGCTTCGAAGCGGTCGACTTCCCCCGCGCACTCTTCCAACGCGTCGGCATCGAGCAGCATCGCGAAACCGTTGGACGCCGACTCAGCGACCACGCATGGGGTCAGGCCGCTGGTGAACGCGGCCAGCGCCTCGCTCTGCTCGTTCAGATGGACCAGCAGTAACGGCGCCTCGCTGGCCTCGCGGCAGGCTACCATGGCCGCCTTCTCGGAAGTCCTGCCGTGCGTGATGTCGCAGAGAGAGCAGTGGCTCCTGCCGGTGATCTTGCCGACGATGTACGAGATCTCACCGAACAGACCGCCGTTCGCCTGGAAGACCCCCCATATCGTCTCGATAGCCGCCGTCATGTCCTCCCGTCACCTCCCTCTCATGCCCGTCATCTCGCTCTCATGCACAACCGTTCCGAGTGAATCCGACGCATCGTCTCAGGCTGCGAGACCGAAGTGCTGCATCGCCTTGACGGTCAGCAGGTAGCCCGCGATGGTGGCGCCGAGGCCGATGCCGAGGGCCGGGTAGAAATCGATGCCGCGGGCCAGCAGCGGTGGCAGCAGCAGGAACAGCAGCAGCGATGGGATGACCAGCCAGACGATGTCGCGGGCGAAGGCGGATATCTCCGTCACTTCGGCGCCCTCGTGGTTCATCCACATCATCGCTGCGACCGACACGATGGGAATGGAGGCGAGCAGCGCGGCGAGCAGGGTGCTTCGATTCGACGCCTCCGTGACAGCGACGATGAGGCCGGAGGTCGCGAGGATCTTGACTGCGTATGTGTACCAGGTCATGTTCATCGAGGCGTGCTACGCTCCCTCAAACCTTGCCTCTGTTGCCCGACTGGGATCGCATCTTCCACCGACGACCGTTCACCGACGATAGCACCCTAGAGCCCTGTCTCCGAGTGTCCTTCAGAAACTCTACAGCACCTTGGTAGGTGCCCGTGCTCCCGTAACGGAGAGAAGCCACTGGAGGGATTCGAACCCTCGGCCTCCTGATTACGAATCAGGTGCTCTACCAACTAAGCTACAGTGGCAGCGGCGCGGCCACCGGACCGGCTCGGATAAGCGAATCGGTGAGCCCATAGCCACCCTGTCATCCGGTTCAGCCGAGCGGCGCCAGGCCGAGTTCGTCGAGGCGGTCACTGAACAGCGCTGCACTGGTGCGCAGTGCCTCGATGCCCGGCATCGGTTCGCCGGCGAGCATCGTCAGGCAGGCGCCGCCGCCGGTACTGACGTGATCGATCCGGTCGGCGACCCGCCGTTGATTGACCAGTGCGCTGGTGTGACCGCCACCGATGATGGTGAAGGCCGGCGTCTCGACGCAGATGTTCAGCACCTCGATTGTGCCGAAGGCGAAGGCCTCCTTCTCGAAGTACGACGCAGGTCCGTTCCAGAGCACGCAGCCCGCCTGCATCACTATCGGTCGTATCGACATCAGAGTGCCTATCCCGATGTCGTGGATCGGATACTCGGTCGGTAACTCGTCGACCGAAATCGCACGGCGTTGGCCGTCCTGCTCGATTGCGAGATCGCTCGGCAGCAGCAGTGATTCCGAGTGTTCGGCCCATATCTCGTCGGCCATCCGCTTGGTCTCGGCGAAGGCGTCGCCGTGGCTCTGTTCGATGAACGAACGATTGGCTTCGCCGATGTCATGGCCGCTCGCCCAGAGCATCAGATTGCCGACGACGCCGACGGCGACGATGGTCTGCGCCTTGCCGCTGCCGAGCAGGTTGGCAGCGATGCGCAGCGAGTCGTCGCACTTCATGCCGCCTAGAATCGCCACGTACGGCTGTGGAGGCTGTTCCGTGGCGATGCGCAGCGCCTCCACCTCGCGAGCCATCAATTCGCCTGCGAAGCATGGCAGAGCGGTGCCGAAGCCGGAGATGGAAGGGGAATTTCGGTGTGCTGCAGCGAACGCGTCGGTGACATAGGCGTCACAGACCGATGCTAGATTCCGGACGATTTCGGATTCGGCCAGTTGATCCTCTGACGCCCCGTTCAGCGCTGTCTCCTCGGGCTGTCCCCTGACATTGTCGAGCATCAACATCTCGCCCTGCTGCATCGACTCTATCGCGGCCAGCGCCGCTTCTCCGCAGACGTCCGGGACGAATCTGATCCGCCTGCCCAACAGACGAGATATCCTCTCCGCATGACCCTCCATCGATGTGAAATCCACCCTGCCCGGTCTGCTCTGATGGCCGAGCATCGCCACCTTGGCGTCGGCAAGTCGTTTGAGAGTCGGCAGAATGGCGCGCAGTCGTGTGTCGTCGAGGAACTCCCCGGTCGCCGGGTCGAGCGGTGAGTTGATGTCGACACGGAGCAGAACTCGATTGCCCGTCAGGCGTGCGTCATCGAGGGAGAGCACGCCCCTCATCGGACGACGCGACCGGCGGAGCGCCTATTGCCGTTCCGACGCCAGAACAGCCCGGTCATTGCGGCCGTGAACGGGATACAGCGATGAGGTGACACCCTGTTTGTCCGCTGGCTCGCCTAGCCTCACCCTCGGACCCCCCCGGCCTTGGCACCACACTAGTATCGACACGAATCGACGCTGGGCCGACTATCGTGCGGGCGACCGGTGGCCGGTCCATGCGAATCGCTCAAGACCAGACGCTGCGAGTCGGCCGCATGGTCTGGGATGGAGGTGCGCTTCTCGGTCCGGACGGCGAGGACTGGCTGGTGCCGGTGTCCGAGTTGCAACATCGTCAGTCGCGATTCCGCGACGCGCTGCTGGAGTCGGGTATCGAGAGCGCATGGATCAGCGATCCCGTCGACCTGTACTGGCTGTGCGGCAACCGGCAGGCCGGTGCGGCCTGGCTGCCGGCCACCGACCTGACCGGCGCGGCACCGGTGCAGTTCGTCCGCTCATCGCTCGACCGGGCCCGCCACGAGGCCGGCGCCGATGCTGCGGTGCATTCGGTTGAAGCGATGCCGCGGATGGCGGCTCTCGCCGATGACCTTAGGCTGCGAGGTGCCAGCCGCGCGCCGGCGCTGCAGCGGGCTCGTCTGCCGGCCGCCGATGCTGACTTCCTCGCCGGCCGTCTGGCATCGATGGGCACTCCGAGCGCCGGTCCGGAGGATTGCAGCCGCATCCTCTGGTCGCTCCGCGAGACGAAGTCCGAGTGGGAACTCGCCCGGATGCGCGAATCCGGCATCGTCCAGCGCCGGATGTTCGAAGCGGTCCGGGAACATGGCGATGACCGCGCCGGCAGCGGCGAATCATTCACCGAACTCGATCTCGCCGCAGCAGCCGAACGAGTCAGCCGGGCACACGGCTTCGGCGGCCACATCCGACTGCGCAGGTGGCCGATGGACTGTGACCGCGCCGTGGTCGCGAGCGGTCCGTCCGGCGCCGTGCCGTCGTTCTTCGACAGCGCCATCGGCGCGGCCGGTCCGCACCCGCTGGCCGCCCTCGGCGCCGGCCACCGCCGCATCGAGCCGGGAGAGCCGGTCATAGTCGACATAGTCCACGTCCATCGCGGCTACGTCTCCGACATGACGCGGATGTTCAGCCTCGGACCACCGGACACGGCGTGGCTCGAGCGACAGGCCGACATGATCGAGATAGCTCACATCGTTCGCGATTCGCTCGGTCGTGGTGACGACTGCAGCGCCGCCTGGCAGAGCGGCGTCGAGGCTGCGGCCGAGATGGGCCACGCCGATCACCTGATGGGCATGCGACCTGATCAGGCGCGCTTCCTGGGACACGGCATCGGACTCGAACTTGATGAGACGCCGGTCGTCGCGACCGGATTCGATCGTCCGCTGCCCATCGGCGGCGCGATGGCCATCGAACCAAAGGTCATCCATCCGGACGGCGCGGTCGGCATCGAGGACTCCTGGGTGCGTACCGCCGACAGCATGCAACGGCTGTCGGGAGGTAGCGACGGCGCTGCCGGGACCGGGGATGAGGATGCGTTCGCCGACTGGACCGAGTGGTGAGATGGAGTGGCAGGCGTGGATGGCGGAGGCAATGACATGGACGACCCGACGAGAAAACCGTTGGTGTCGGTGTTCGGCTCGAACGGCGCCATCAGAGAGCAGGTCGAACAGCTGTCCGAAGGGCTGGGCCGACTCATCGTCGACCTCGGCTGCCGACTCTGTTCCGGCGGCCGCGCCGGTGTCATGGAAGCGGTGTCGAGAGGTGCCAGAACGAGTCACATGTGGACCGGTGGCGAGATAATCGGCATCATGCCGGAGGCGGACGCCTCGACGGCGAACCCGCATCTCGACATCGTCGTGCCGACCGGGCTCGGGCTGTTCCGCAACATGCTGGTGGCCCGGGCGGGTGACGCCTGCATAGGCGTCAGCGGCGGCGCCGGCACTCTCTCCGAGATCGCCTTCGCCTGGCAGACGGGCAAGCCGGTGGCCGTCATGTCGACGACCGGCGGCTGGGCTGGCGAACTGGCTGGCCGGCACCTCGACGACCGTCGTGACGAGCCGATCGAAGCACTGCCGGACCTGACCGCCGCCGAGGCGTGGCTGCGCCGAGTCCTAGACCTCTGACCAAGCCGAAACCCCTCTCTCTGAGTCCCGGGTCCAAACCCCTCTGACGCGCTGTCAGCATCGTTGGCTGAGGCAACAAACCCTATTCGATGGCCGGCGGCCGCAGCGGGCAACCTTATCGAACGGGTTAGGACGGGCAGGGGTTACATGGCGAAGCCGTGGGCGACCTCGCACATCGCAGAAGTCGCCAGAGGGCTCGGCGTCGATCTGCGCATCAGCGGCGAGGTGAAGGAGGCTCTCGTGCCGATTCTGGAACGGCATCTCGAACAGGTCGTCCGCCGATTGGAGCAGGAGACTCTCACGGCGGATCCCGAGCGCCGGACGCTGGCCGACCCGAGTCGGACGCGTCTCGGCTTCAGCCGGACCCGTGGCATGATGGTCGACAACATCGCTCGCGTCGATTCGGTCAGCGCCGCCGCGGTGGTCGCCGCCAACGAGGCGCTGGAGGAGTTCCTGTCACGGCTGCTGCACGCCGCCTCGGCGGCAGCGGCCGCGGAACGCGTCGGCACGATCAAGCAGCGTCACCTCGACAAGGCGGTCGCCGCCAGAACGGACGAGCCGGTCGCCGATGATGACGAAGCGGTGGACTCGTCGAGCGATGAAGCGGCCGAGGCAGACCCGCTCGAGGAGTCGCTCGGCGCCGCTGCCGGCGGCGCGGCACTGACCCCGGTCATCCTTCGTGACCTGGCGAAGCGGTTCGCCGGCAAGCGACTGGAGGCCGAGGCGCTCGACGAGCTGCTGCTGCTGCACTATGACCACGCCGCCGACCTGCAACACGAACTGCAGAAGGGCATCCTCGGCGCCAACGCGCAGGCCATCCTCGACTCGATGGAGCGATTCCAGACGCTGATGATGCTCGGCTGGCTGCGCCGGATGCTGATCGAGGCGGCCGCGCGTGCGGAGGGCAATGAATCGGCGGCCATCGGTCTTCGGCACATCGTCGCCATCGACCCGTGGACATGAACTCGGCCGACTGTCAGACTCCCCGACCGCTCAGCGTGTTCCGTGATTCTCGAATCGAAGGGAAGGAGCCCTGCGAGAACCGCCCCTCCGCAGTCACTATCCGCGGACACCAGGGGCGGGAGGAATGAAGCGCAGGGTCGCTCTCCGGCGAGCATGAGTAGGAAGCAGCGCAACGCCCAGCGGCAGGTCGCCAACCTGCTGCGCGGTCGGAACGACCCACATGGCGGCTCGCTGACCGACGAAGCGGTGATGCGCGGCATCGAGATCACCGAAGCCGGCGACGTCCGAATCTGGATCCGCCCGCCTCGACCGCACTGCCCCTGCTGCCTGTTCGATCTGGAGAAACTGCGAGATTCGCTCGCCTCGCAGAAGGCGGTCGCGTCGATCACCATTGAAGCGGTCGAGATTCCTGACGCTGATCGCTGGACCAGCGCCCTCGCCGCCGACTGAGATCACCTCGGCAGCGGGTGAACCATTGAGATATCCTCAGAGAAGAGGACGAACCCTGTCGGAAGCGTCGTTCCTGACAGGTCTGCCGAAGCCGCATATCAAACGGCACGAAGGGGGCTGCTCGTACTGCGATCTAGATCCCGAAAGAAAGCAACCGGGTGGGCTGCTAGTTGAATTCTGACGATTTCATCCAATACTACATGTTCCAGTCGGAGGAGCGACTGCGGACGGCCAGGACCTCGAGATGAGCGTTGCTAGGAACCGTTTCAGAGCCGAGGAGGCCACCGGTGGGCAGCGATATGGTAGGGGGAACGCACAAATGGGGCGCGCAGGTCCGTCATCGCGTGGAGGAGATGCCTTGGCAGAAGTCCGGATGCACTCGTACGGCGCAGACTCCGCTGGCGTCAGCCTGACCTTCGACGAGGCGTCCGCCCGCATCACCGAGGGCGGCTGGCTCGATCTCTATGAGCCCGGCGAAGAGGGCCGCCGCTTCTTGCTGAACTGCGGCTTCCACCATCTCGCGGTCGAGGACTGCTTCAGCGAGGCGGCGACTCGATTCTACGTCTATGACGAGCACAAGTTCGTCGTGCTGAGAGCCCGTGACAAGGACAGCGATCTGGATACCGAGTACATCTTCATCTTCCTGCGCGGCGATCTGCTGGTGACAGTGCGCAACTCAGCCCTGCCGTGCATCGACGATTTCCGCAAGCGGTTCGGACTGCGCCGGACCCAGAAGCGCAAGAACCTCGGTGCTGAATATCTGCTGTACGAACTGATGGACTCAATCGCCGACGACTGGTACCGGATGCTTGTCGGTCACAACGACCGGCTGGAGGAACTGGAGGACCGGGTCATCGATCCGAAGACGAGATACCCGAATCTGCTCCCCGACCTGCACGAGATGAAGCAGGAGCTTCGCGAGGCGTCGAAGTCGATCGAACCGTTCCTGCGCATCGTCCTGAATCTGATGCGGCCGGACGAGGCGTTCGTGCCCGACGACTGCCGACTGTTCTACGAGGATATGTGCAGCCAGGTCAACGAACTGACCGACCGGGCCAACAACATCTCCGCCGGCGCGACCTCGGCCCGTGACACCTACCTCTCCCAGACGTCGATGCGGCTGGCCGAGTCGAATCAGCGTCTGACCGAGGTGATGACGACGCTGACCATCATCGGCGCGATCATGATGCCGCTGACTCTGATCGCCGGCGTCTTCGGCATGAACGTCGACGAGTTCGGGGCTGGGACGGGTGGTCCGAGCCTGATGGTCATCTTCTCTGTGATGGGCGTCTTCTCGCTGCTGATGCTCGGCTACTTCTGGCGACGTGGATGGCTCCGCTGACTCAGCGTTTACCGAGTCGAGCGATGCAGTCGTATCATGTTGCTCAGGGTCCTGAGGAGGCAGAAGGCAGGGGTGCGCTCAGCGAGAGGCTTCGGATTCGGCTTCTGACAGCGTGAGTTCTCGGAGGCGGCCTTCCGCGGCGTCGAGCGCATCGCCGCACGCACGGAGATGACCCATGCCCTCCTCGAAAAGGGCCAGCGTCGCTTCGAGATCCTGCTGACCGGCTTCCAACTCGCGGACTATCGCCTCCAGCCTCGCGACCCGCTCAGCGTATCCAATCTCAGACTCCGCCGCATCTGCCTCTCCAACCACTTCACCCACCGTTCCTTCAACTTCTTCACTCATGTTCATCCAACTCCTGCTCAGTCACTTCGGCGCCGAGGGCGCCGTCGTGGAATCGTATATTGATGGCTTGGCCGGGCCGAGCCATGGAGGCCCGAGTGACGAGCCGCCCGCCGCTGTCGCGGACCAGCGTCCAGCCACGCTCGGATACCTTGTCAGGGTGGATCGCGTTCAGGGTCGCTTCGGCGCGCGACAGACGAGTGCGCTGGTGCTGGAATAGGCCTGTGGTGCCGGCGGTGATGCGGGAAGCGAGACCGTCGATGCGGCCACGACCACGCTCGACTCCCGCCATCGGCGCGTGGCCGAGCCGGGCTCGCAGGTGAGTGACACTCTCGCGCAAATGGCTGAGTCGGCGCACCGTGGCGGCCGCCATCGCCAGCCGGATGTCGTCGTGCTGCTGTTCCAGATCGCTGCGGTACGGGACGCAGCGCTCGATGGCGTGCGATGGCGTCGCGGCGCGCAGGTCGGCGACCATGTCGGAGACCAAGATGTCGGATTCGTGGCCGACGGCGCTGATGAGCGGCGTCGGGGAGTCGATGACGGCGCGGGCGACCGGTTCCAGATTGAACGCCCAGAGGTCCTCGGGACTGCCACCGCCACGACCGCAGACTATGAGATCGACCGGCGGCACACCATTCGCCTCGGCCCAGAACGGGTCGCTCATCCGATTCGCCGCTTCGATGCCGCGGACAATCTCAGCCGTCGCTCGCTCGCCCTGAACCAGCACGCCGATGATAGTTCGACGAAGCCCGGGCCAGCGCTCTTCGATCAGCCGCTGCATGTCAGCGAGAGCCGCCGAGCCGGCGCCGGTGACCAGACATATGTGCTGCGGAATAGCCGGCAGCGGCTGCCTCGGCCGGTCCATAGCACCCTCTTCTCGTAACTTCTCGACCAAGAGTCTACGAGCCTCCTCCAGCGCTCCGAGTTGACTGACCTGACGCATCTCTTTGATGACCAGTTGGATGGTGCCTCGCAGCGGATAGACATCCAGGCTGCCGACGACGATCACCTCGTCACCGGCCTTCGGCTGGAAGGGTATGCGCGACGCGGTTCCACGCCATGCGACACAACTGAGTTGCCCGTCCGAGTCCTTCAGGTCGAGGTACCAGTGACCGGGGCCTGAGACCGTCACCCGGCCCAGTTCCCCGGTTATGGCGATGTCACGGTAACGCTGGTCCGACTTGATGTCGGCTCGTAGAAGTCTGACGAACTCGCCGACCGGCATCGCAGTAGCAGGCTGCAGCACCGACATGTCGGAGTCTTCCGGAGGCGCGGTCCTTGAATCCATCCGGACCTCAGAGTTCGCGTTGCCGGCGCTGTTCGTGCCGCTCCTCGACCTCTGCGAACTTGCTGCGCAGTTTCCGAACCAGCCACCAGACGGCCAGACCTACGCCAATCAGGTCGACCGCGATGACGAGCAATAACTCCCGCTCCATTCGACCACCTCACCTTCGACTCGTCCCTGCCGCCCCTCATATCGGTGGTCTGACATCGATATCACAGGAGCCAACGGGGATCTGGATGCAGCAGAGGACGGCTCCCTCGGCGACGATTTCCTCGTCGAGGCCGGCCGGCAACGGCTCGATTGCCTCGACCGCGCCGCTCTTCAGCGTGCCCATGCAGGTGCCGCAATTGCCGGCGGTGCAGTTCGTCGCGATGTCGACTCCTGCGGCCTCGGCGATGTCGACGAGTGGCGCACCGGGAGGCGCCTCGGCAGCGCCTAGCAGCATGCCGCCGCGATAGAACCTAACCACGGGATGACTCGCCACCTACCGCTCACCGCACGCCTGTGGACAGGACTCGCTCCCTTCAATCCACTTCAGGCAGTCAGCGGCATCTAGGCAGCGCGGGGCCCCGGTCTCAGACCTCATCCGAGGTTGTCTCCTCGAAGACGTTACCGAAGCTGACTGCTCGGCTTGCAGGAACAGTTCCAACCGCAGGGGCAGGCTTCACCACAGCAGCACTTCTCATGGACTCGATGATTCCTTCCATGTCAGTGATGTCCAGTATGTTCACATTGATCAGATGAAGGCCGATCTCGTTCAATTCGAGGTTCACATTAAATTGAATCTCATCGAGGAAGGCTTCGCTGTTCTGATGAATATCTTCGACCGTCATCTTTGAGATCACCAGCCGTAATTGGCTGAAGATGATCTCCTCAGCCATATCCTCGATGGACTGGGGCGTCAATCCGAGCAGGCGCTCGGCTGCGTTGGTGATGAGAACGGGTTGGGTACTGACCCCTAAGGTGAAGATGGATAGGACGTTGATTCTGATGTTCTGGTTCGACAGAGCGTTCGTCAGATTGATTTCGATGGTCATCGGCTTCAGGTCCAGAAAGGTGTAGTCCTGGACCAGTGGCCAGATCAGGGCTCCTCCGCCATGCAGCGTCTTCACCGTCCTACCATTCATTCCCGGTCCGATGCCGAAGATGACGAGTATCTTGTCCGATGGGCACATCTTGTAGCGCAGTGCGAAGAAGATGAAGGTGGCGCCGATGAACAGAATCAGCGAAACGGAGATCTTGATGATGGCGGTTTCTGACATCGTAGAACACCAAATTCACAGATGGTTGTCCTAGAGATGTGCCTGATATCATCATTTCTTCTGATGAGTTTGGGGTCAGTCACCGCATCAGTCGGAAGATGATGCAGGTCTGCGGTGACGGACGAGAAAGGAATCGTCCTAACGAGGATGCCCAAGGCGGTGGAGTTCGCAGGGCGAACGATCGGTGTGAACAGCCAGCGGTGGAGTGGCGAGGGTGAACTGTAGGCTAGAGTAGCGGTGGTTGGGCGGCCGATCAACACATCGAAGCGAGAAGACCCGGTTCAGCGATCTTCCCAGCGGCACCAGCGTCCGGTCTGTTTGTTGAAATACAGCCCAGCCTTCTTCATCCACTTGTTGAACTTGGTCGCCCCAGCACCCGTACTGATGATGAAATCCTCTCGATGCTCCTGTGCCTGGATGTAGCCTTTCGCCGCCAGCGTCTGGTCGATCCACTCCTCGATGCTCATCAGGCCGCCGGACAGGTTGCTCTCCTCGACCGCGGCGACCAACTCGTCCGCCGTTGCACCGGTCGCTTCGAGGTCGGCTTTCAGAAGGTCGGCCAGCGACTGCGAGGTCGCCCTCTTAGGCGGTTCGAACACTTCCAGTCTCGGCGGCTTGTCGGGGTCGATCTCGATCTTCTCATCGGATTCCAGATGCCGGTCTACGACCTCGGAGATGACCGGGGTGAATTCGTACTCGCATTCCCAGCAGATGAAGGTGAATCCGGTGGTGTCGTCGAGGTTGACGTTACCGGCTCTGGGGTCGATCTCCTCGCCGCACTCTGGGCAGCAGTGGAAGGTGATGGTTGGGACTATGTGACGCCGGAAATCGACGATGTCCTGCGGTGTTCCCGCCAGTTCCAGCAACTCGTGATCTCGCGCCGCCTCCAGTCCGCGGGTCTCCAACTGGTCGCGGATCTTGACCTTCTGCTCATCCTTCGACTCGTCGTCGAAGTTGGTCTCCAGTTTGACGATCAGTTCGATCGTCTTGCCGAGACGGGTCATCACCTGCTTGTGGCCTCGGAACTGGTCGACGCGGGCCAGCCGGAGCCGTTCCTTCTGCTCCTGGAGTTCCTGCAGCACGTGCTTCTGCTTGCGCTTGAATCGCTGCTGGTCGATCTTGTCCATCTTCTTGACCTTGTCAGACGACAGGACACCGGCCAGGAAGCGCTCGCGGCTGGCCGACCTCGGACCCGACCTGACCGCTTCGATGACGCCTTCGGCGATGCTCTTAATGATGCCGTAATTGCCGACCAGCTGGTCGAGTGTCAGTTCCTTGACCTCACCGATCTTGAGGCCTACGTCAGCCAGCGTTTCGGCCGTCGTCTTGTCAATACCGCGTCGCAGCAGCGCCAGATAGGTGTCCTTCTTCGCCATACAATTCGCCCCTCGCCCTCTTTGGTCCACTTCCGCCTTACTTGAACTCGAGCAGGCCGGCTCCGAACCTCGGGCCATCCCGGGCGAGACGGGGGGCTGCTATCAACCCCGCGCGATAGGAGACCCCAGAGCGGATGTGAGAGGCCGGCCTCTGGCGGCACGGCATCGGTCCGCTGGTTGTATGACAGGGTGCATGTCGATGGCACCGGTCAAGTCATCCGATGAGAGTCAGGCGGCTGATGTCTGCTGTGCCGCGAGGGCGATGGTGAGTCTGACCCAGTCCTCCGGCTCGAGCGATTCCGGGCGATCGTCGAGCAGTCCGGCCGGCAGGCCGAACGATGCCGCTGCCGAAGCATCAGAGTCGATCGAAGCGACCGCCTCCTGCCAGCGCTGCTTGTGCCATCCGGCCAATCGGCCGAGTCGCTTCGGCGGTCGGCGCAGTCGGCTGCGCAACTTCTGGCGGCGGCGTTCGAAGGCGTGAGCCACGAGCATACGGAACAGGCGGGCGTCGAATCGCTCGTCAGCCGCGATGGCACGGCTGGCAGGCTTCAGCGAGACCAGTCTCGAATGGACGCGAGGTGCTGGGACGAAGCAGTGCGGCGGCACCCGAAGGACCAGGGTCACATCGTGTTGGAGCCAGATAGACAGGCCGAGGGGACCACGGTCCGTCGCCCCCGCCTGCATCGCCAACCGGTGGGCGAACTCCTCCTGTAGCAACAGCACGACGACTCGTGGCTGCACTGGCAGACGCTGGATCCTCTCCAGCAGCGGACTCGATATCTGGTACGGTATGTTGGCCACGATATGTGTGACATCGGGCCAGATGGAGTGCAGCGCATCGGTCTGGACGAGTCGCAGCCGGTCGTCGTCGATCGGTTCGGCGAACGTCCGTTCCAGATGTTCGATGGCGATGGCATCGACCTCCATCGCGGTGATCCGAGCACCGGTTCCCAACAGAGCGAGGGTTAGCGAGCCGGCGCCTGGGCCGACCTCGAGCACGTGCGATGACTCGTCGAGCGGTGCACCGGCGTCGGTACAGGCGGTGATGGCGGCGGTCAACACCGATTCGTCGTGCAGGAAATGCTGGCCGAGAGCCCTGTCGGCCCGCTTGTGATCGAGCAGCAGGTCGACCAGTAGCCTCGTATCGAGGTCCATGCGACCACGATTCCTCAGACGGCGCGAACGAGCAGTTCGAGCAGACTCGGCTTGGTATCGGGATCCTGCATCTCTTCGGTCAGCCGGGCGGCCAGAGAGGCGGCGGCATCGATGTCGCAGGCGGCGGAGACCGCGTCGAGGCTGTCCCACCCGACGCTGCCACGCGACCTGACCATCTGCTGGGCCGTCGACTGGCCGATTCCGGGCAACAGTTGGAAGGCGTGCATCTTCAGGGAGACGGGTCCGGCCCTGTTGTAGAACCCGAGGTAGATTTCCGGGTTCTCGTTTATCACATCGGTTATCGATTCGCGCAACTGGGAAACGCCGCGTGGTGACAAGTCACGGTGCCGCAGAGCTCCGAGGATGGTCACCCCAGCCGCACCTATCTCCAATCGAGCACCCTGTTCAACACTCGCCGTGCCAGCCGAACGAATCCGGATGAGATGCAGGTTCGATTCGGTCATAGCGTGGCAGGTGCCACCCGGCTGGTTGCGCGGCGCCTGGTCGAGCAGGCGGACGTGCGACTCACCTTCGTACGGGTCCTCTTCCACGGCGGCGGGGCCTCGCGATTCGGTCATCTCTCTCACCATCCACAGGTGCATGCTCACTCATAACAGGACCGGCCGACTCTTCAACGCGTATGTCGCCCATTCAGAGGACGTGTTGTCGCACCAAAGTGATGATGCCCTCTATCTCATCGGTCTCCATGGCGATCCTCTTAGTCGCTAGAACCGCTCGAACATCAGCCACGCGCATCGGCATCAACTCGGCGATCTTGGCGCAGAGTTCAGGGTGCTCGGAGATCTTCTCGATCTCGGCGAGCGCCGTCTTCAGGCTCTTGAAAACCTTCGAATCGGTGGTGATGCCGCCGCGCGACTGTGATGCCGCCCACTCGGCGTGCTGGAGTGCCAGCACCTGTTCCCAGCCCAGTTCACCGCGACGCGACTGAGCGTCGATGAGGAAGTCTCGAACCGATGCGAAATCCACGTATTCCTTCTCCGTCATCCGACTCACTCCACTGATTGAAGGTGTTCTGGCCGGGCGATGACCGTCTTCATCTTGTCGCCGTCGGCGACATCGACGATGTAAGCCCTGCCCTGTCGTTTCGAGATGATTCCGACCTTGCCCTGGAAGCGACGGTGCGGCATTCCCTGCTGCTGGGCGCCATCGAGGACGATGGCGACGCGGTCGCCGTCCTGATACCGGTGCATGATGCGGCGGATCTCGACGCGACGACGCTGTCGCTTCGACTTCTTCAGGATGCTCCGAGTGCCCTGACGGAATCCGTGACTGCGACGCATGGCATTGCCTCCTTTTCAGCGGATTCGCGCGAACTACCGCCTCTTCTTAAGTGCGTCGCATTCCTCCGAACTGTCGAATCGAGCGACTGCACTCAATCGGCGTGGATCTCTTTGACATCTAGCCAGAGGACCTCGCACGGTGCCTGCAACAGCGCCGCGATGCTCGGTTCGGTCCTGCCTTCGTCGGAGTGGACCAGTTCCTTGACGTAAGTGCCGGTCTGACAGCGAACCTCGAACTGCACCTCATCACCATCCACCATGACCTCTGACACCGCTATCACCTGCCGTTGTCGCACCTTGTCGGCTCGGCGGTGCGCGACCCGCTTCGGAGTCTGCTGGGCCAGCACGGCCCCGCCGAGGCTCTCGACGGCGCTGATGGTCGCCGCCTCATCATCGATTCCGCCCTCGACTCGGAACCGTATCGTGTACGACTTCTCCGCCTTGGTCTCCTTGATGCGGGCCACCTCGCTGCGCATAGACAGGCGCAGATCGTTCACCTCGACCTTACCGTCGGTGGCGCTGGCGATGGTCTCGGTCAGTGCTTCGAGGTCACCGTTCCGGCTGCTCGGCTGCTTCATCTCCAGCACGAACGGACGGCCCCGGCCTAGACAGCGCACGTCGATGTCCTCTCTGCCCATGCCGTGGAACGACGTCTGTTCGGCGCCGAACATCGCCCTCGCCGGCTCACCGATCAGGTCCTGCACCGAGTCGAGGTACTGCAAACCGGTGTTCTGGCACGATTCGCAACCGCCGTCGCGGCCGCGGCAGGCCCGGCACGGCCATCTGGTCTGCGGGATGCCGCGCTGCAGCTTTCGATAGCGGCCGTAGATGAAGACAGGTCGTACATCGACGTCGACGCGCAGCGTCAGCGTGTCGATGAGCACCATCACCTCGGGTCGATCCTTGACCATGCGGAGATTCGGAATGGCCTCGACGAGGGCCGATTCGATGACTGCCACGAATGAAGATTTCAATGGCCGAGATGACGCTGCACCGAACTTCGTTCGCAGTCTGTCCTCCTCCTGCAACAGGTCCTTCGGGATGTGGATGCCGATCTGCATCTGCTCGAAAGAGACATCGCCTAGCGATGCGAGCAGCCGAACGACGACGACATCGACATCATCGAACAGATCCTCGCAGAAGGGACACCAGCCCTCGTCATCGTTGTCGTCGGACGCGAGGTCGGGGTCGCGCTCGACCATCTCTGCCCGTATCGTCGCGCCGTGGTCGGCTGCGGCAGCGCCTTCTCGGGAGCGGCCGGAGATGCGCGACAGGCAGTGATCGCAGGCGCCGAGCCTGATGACGTGGATGATGCCGAGCGGTGCCGGGCATGGCGGCGCTTCCAGATCGCGGACATCGACGATGAATCCGTCATCGTCGTCGTCTAGTCCGACATCATCGGCCGGCGTATCGGTCTGCTCGGCCACCACCACCTCCAGATCCTCCCAAGGGTCGACAGCGCCGCCATAGTCGGCACTCGCCCAGCGCTGCCAGTCGTCCTCCGCGTCGAGGTCATCGGCTTCCGCGCCAGCCTCCACCGAGGCCTTGCCGCCCTCGCCACCTTTGTCACTCATGTCGATCGCCCGGCCGAGGACGCGGGCTGACCCACACCGCCGGCTGAGAAGCCGTCAGGCCACCCCCTCTTGACCTCTTCGCCCCGATTCGTCAAGTAGACTTGACAGCGGTCATCATCACCGACGAGGCGCCCGAAAGCAGGTTTCCTGAGGTAGTGCTGAGGTGGTCAGGAGAGAAGAGAGAGGGAGTGCGTGACCCGGTGTTGCTGGTCGTGAGACGGATCTCACCGTGGTCAGTAGAGCGTGCCATCGGCGATGCTCCTCAGATGAGCCCCCGAGTAGATGCCCATCGAACAACCCGACTGCCAGATGAAGCGGAGGCCGTACCTGCCGACCAGTTCTACCTGCGGTCTCTGGTCGGGCATACGAGCGATCTCACCGGCCAGTTCGTGCCGGCCCTGCTCGTTCTGCCAACTCGGTTTGCACTTGGCGCAGGGGCAGTGGAGTCGCAGCGCGGCGTAGTCGACGGTCGATTCGTTGCCGTCGGCGAAGCGCATGATGACGCCGTCGTCGGTCCGTTCCAACTCTTTCAACGTCGACTCCGGCATCATCATCCCATCCGTTCGCTGATCTCTCCGTTGCCTCGCTCGCTTCTGCACAGGTCGGTCCACTTCAATGTTCGACCGTTCACCGAGGTTCGGGCCCTGCCATCTCCTGAACCGTCGGCTCACTCATGACCACGTCGTACTTCATCACGTGCCATGCAGCGTATCGTCGCGGCATCACCTTACTCATCGTTCGCTCTCGCCGCGGATTCATTCCGCACCGTGCGGCCGCGCCGGACGGCTTCGGCGGCGGTCAGCGCGGCCGGTGCCAGCAGCATCGAAGCGATCAGCGAGAGTCCTATCATCATGGCGCTGAACAGGCCGAACGAGGCGAAGAAGCCCATTGCCGAGCGCGAGATGATCAGGAAGCCGGTCATGTCACTGACCGCCGAGCCGACCAGCGCCAGACCGCTGGCCGCGCCGACCGCGGTCAGAGCATCGGCGTGACCGAGGCCGCCGTGCCGCTCCTCGCGGTACCGGACGACGACATGGATGACGTAATCGATGCCGACGCCGAGCGACATCGCGGCGATGGCCACGGTCACCATGTTCAGGCCGTATCCGGCGGCGGCGATCATGCCGTACAGCCAGACCACGACGATGATGATCGGAATCGCCGTCAGCAGAGCCAGAGCGAGCGCGCGCAGACCCCAGAAGAGGGCGCCGCAGAGCAGCAGAGCGAGTAGCAGAGCGAACGCCCAGTCGGGAGCGTCGCTCCAGCGGATGAACCAGACCGACGCGGCGATGAACGGTGCTGAGACCAGTAGCCTGATCGCCATCAACCGTGCGTTGGACGAGAGCCCGTCGGTCGAGAGCCCGACGGCTGATGGTACGACAGGCGAGAGTTCGACAATCGAAGTTTCATCAGTTTCGATCTGCTGACCTGTCTGCTTCGTCGCATCGGCCGGTGACAGCCCGCCGGCGGAGCCAGCGACTACCCCGGACGGGGCTCTCTGGCGCTCCGGTCGGAAGCCCCACCAGAGCGCCAGGATGCACATCAGGACACCGAGTCCGAGCGAGTTCTGCAACTCTCCCTGCATCCGTGTCGACGCGATGTAGCGGGTGATGGGGGAGCCGGTCTCGATGACCCAGGTTAGCGGGTGGTTGTCGTCGACGGAGGTGAGCGGTGCGCGGACCTTGCGGGAGGCGGCGGTCAGGTTGTGGAACGGCGCCAGGTCACGGTCCAGTTCCGCCAGCGCCAACTCCACCAGCGGGAACCGGTCGGCCGATCGCACGCCGAACTGCATCAGGCTGCGATGGAAGAAGGCTGGATCGCCGTTCACATCGAGCCATGGCCGGGTCGGATCGATCGGCGTCTGAGCCTGCAGGATGCTGGCGGCGATGCCGGGGCTGATCTCTGGCACGCCGCCGCTCGGTGGAACACCATGCGTCAGCATGAATCCGAAGAAGAAGGTGATGCAGCCGCGGTCATCGAAATCGGGTACCCCGATGCCGGATATAGGGCAGTTGACTCCGGCGTCCGGCAGGCTGGCGTTCCAGCCGACCGCTTCGTACGGCGTCCTGTCGTACATCAGCGCATACAGCGACGCTTCGAGCATCTCATCGATCGCTATCAACTTGACATGCCCAGCCGGGTCGCGACTGAACTTGTCCGGGTCTTCGGGCGATATGTCGTCCATGTTGTTGCGCAATTCGACTATCGCATCGAGCACCGCCGGGTGCGCCATGTCGCCTTCGATCAGAATGGTGGCGGGTTCGCCCTCGCTGGCGAACCGCTCGTCGATCAGGTCGACTCCGACCACGAACTCGGACTCCGCGTCTAGGAAGTCCTCGACCTTGAAATCGCCCTCCAGAGAAAGCATCGCCGGGGTCGCGATGGCGGTGATGAGAAGCGCTGACAGGAACACGAAGGGCGCGAAGCGACCGGAGGAGCGGGTGATCGCGGCCAGCCACGGCGCCGGCACCAGGTTGATCTCGTCCGAACGCGGTTCTCGTAACCGCTGGCGTCGCCTCAGAGCGAGGTCGACATCGAGTCGAACGAGCGGTACCCAGAGGCCGGTCAGCACGAACGCCGAGGTGATGCCGAGCGCCGCCTCGATGCCGAACGAGCGTAGTGCCGGGATGTCGCTGAACAGGTTCGCCATGAACGCGGCTGTCGTGGTCAGCGAGGTCAGCATGATGGCTCGACCGACCCGACTGACCGAGGTGTGCGCGGCGCCTTCCGGGGTCGCCCCGCCCCGCCGCTCCTCCTTGTATCGGTGCAGCACGTGCAGGCTGTCATCAATGCCGAGCGCGAGAATCAATATCGGCAGTAGATTCGAGAACTGCGAGCGCTCGATGAACGGTCTGCCCACCCCTTCTCCGAGTATGATGCCCCAGCCGATCGCACCCTGCATCCAGACGAGTGAACCGACGAGTCCGGTGCAGACGATTGCGACATCGCTCCACCTGCGCAGGCTGGCCCAGAGCAGGACGACGATGGCCGCACCCATCAAGACGAGCAGCCAGACGCTGCTGTACAGTTCGCGATTGACCTCGACATTGATGCTCTCGGCGACCAGCAGCGTCGTCGTCTGCTGGTCCAACTCGCGCATCGTTTGCTGCATCGACATGAACAGCCATTCAACTGAACACGCACCCTCGCCGGCTGTCACCCGGGCCAGGCACTGTTCGCTGGTGTGAATCGGCGCATCGACGACGAAACCTGTGCCCTCCAGCCGGTAGCCCCAGTCCTGACTCGCCTCGCCCCACTGGAAGGTCCAGCCGGCATCCTGTACCGCATCGTGGTCGAGGCTGATCAGCAGCCACGCGGAGGAGGCCGACCAGCGACCCGGCATCCAGGTCGCGTCATCCCAGACCCCGTTTTGAACAAGGCTGCCACCGACCGGGCCGTACACCGACGATGTCGGGTCGGGCAGGAAGGCGCGGTCGTCGGAGAGCCAGCGGAGGAAGGCGCCATCGCTGTGGTTGGCCATCCGGTGAGCGGCCAGGTCGATGTGGGCTTGAGTGATGTTCGGATCATCGAAGGTCAGGCACTCCAGAGCCCCGCAATCGCTCCAATCGGTGGCAGGCGGGACGAGGCGACCGAACAGGTCGACGGTCGGTTGAGTCAGTCGGGATCGATTCGCCATGAAGTCGCGGAACGTCTCCGACAGCGAGAGGACGCCTTCGACCGGCACCCCGGTCACTTCGCTGTACAGCGGCGAATAGAGATCGCTGATGTGGAATTCGGTCATCGCCTCCGTCTTGCGGTCGATCTCCCTGAGCACCGACAGATTGAGAATCCCTCCCTGGGGGCTCTCGATGCCACCCCCTAGGCCGGGGTACGCAATGATCTCCGTCACGGTTGCAGGCGTCGGTGCCGCTGGGACGGCGGCCGGCTGGCGCAGCGAGATGATGAATCCGAACAGCACGCCGCTGCCGTTGAACTCGTCGTCGATGACGCGCTGTGCGTTGATCTCAGCCGATTCGAGGTTGTAGCCCTCGATGTCGGCCGGCGTCATCGAGACCGGCAGTCCGACCAGCAGGAAGAGTGTCACGATGCCCACGAACAGGTGCGCGAGGCGTCGTCGCGGAATCAGGTGGCTGGCCACCCTGTCGAAGTCTCGCATGCCGGCCGAGGCACCGAGGACCTGCTCATCAACGCTCGCCGTTGCGCCTCACTCTCCCTGCAATCTCCGATGAGGATGGTGCACCCTTGGATGGATTGACGCCGACCCCCACTCACACGGAAGCCCCGGTCGCACTGGCGCATCGCTGTGTGAATCGAGGCTGACCCTCACTCAACCGGCGCACCTCATCTGCGGAGGCTGAGCGGCAGATTGGCAGTTCGGATTCAGAGTCCAGCGTCGCGCAGCCGCTCGACGGCGGCCCGCTGCTCTTCGGTCAGATCGGCCGGCTCAGCGAGAGTGAACTCGATGTCGAGCGGTCCGGCGGCGACGCCCTGCCCGGCCAGCCGGCGACGGTCGCCGATGCGGCTGCCTTCGGGGACTTCGACCTCGATCCGCTTGTCGGCCGGAGTCCGCAGCCGGACCCGTCCGCCAAGCGTCAGAGTCGAGAACGGCACTGCGACCGACTGGATGAGACGACCGTCTTCCCAGCGGCGGTCCTCGCCGGCATCGATGCGCACGTCGAGGGTCAGATCGCCTGGCGTTCCGGCCGGATGCTCGTCGCCGAGACCCCGAAGCCGCAATTGGTGACCGTGCTCGACGCCGGCTGGGATCTTCACCCTGACAGTGCTGGTCCGGCGCTCGACGCCGCGGCCATCGCATCTGGCGCAGCGCCGGCCGGTGCCGAAGACGCTGCCCTCGCACTCACGGCAGCGGCGGAGCCGGCTGAGCCTGAACGGCACCTCGCCACCGACTGCTGCCTGTTCGAGGTCGATGTCGAGCGCATGTCCTATGTCGTGGCCGCGCGCAGGCTCTCGCTTCGCCGTCGGACCGGCTGCATGGCCCGTTTGCCCGGCCGAACGGGCGCCACCGAACTGATCGAAGATGGTGCCGCCGCCACCGGCGCTGAAAGGGCTACCGCCACCGCCACTCATCATCTGCCGCAGGATGTCGGCGAAATCGCCGCCGCCACCGCCGAAATCGAACTGGACGCCTCCCCCCGATCCGCCGCCGGTCCGGAAAGGCCCGCCGCCACCGAACATCTCGCGCATCCGCCTCTGTTCGTCGTGCTCGCGACGAGACTCGGCCGTGCCGATCGCGTCGTATGCCGACTGTACCGCCTTGAATCGCTCCTCGGCCGCGGCATCGCCGGGATTCCTGTCGGGGTGATGCTGTCGCGCCAGACGCCGATACGCCCGCTTGATTTCGGCGTCGGTCGCATCCGGGGAGACGCCGAGCGCTCGATACGGATCCTCACTCGTCATCGGCCGAGTCGCAGCCGCCGACCGCCATCAATCTGCCCGCTCCTCACCGACCGGTGCCCCCACCGACGAGCCGGTCATCCGACACCTGTCACGGCAGCGATCGTCCCTGCACGAACGACCGACTAGAACCGTTCGCACTACCCTCGCTGTGCGGTCTGCACGGTGAGGCTCGCCGATCGAGCCTGCGCGGTAACCTCACCGTCCGGACGACAGGGAGGAGCAGTTCAGACGAGCGAAAAACGCTGGGCCAATGTTGAAGCGTCGGACACCATGTCGAGAGTCTATGGAAGAACACATCGAATTCAATCCGGCCTACACCCTGCTGACCATGGCGATGAGCGCCGGCGAGCAGATCAACGCAGAGCCGGGCGCCATGGTCGCGATGGCGGGCTGCGAGATGCAAACCAAGTCGGGTGGCGGTTTCCTGAAGGGGCTGAAGAAGGCGATGCTCGGCGGCGAGTCGTTCTTCCTGAACACCTACACGGCCGGCGCACAGGGTGGCTGGGTCAGTCTGGCACCGGGCAGCCCGGGTGACATCCAGTGGGCTGACATCGAGCCGGGTCGTCAGATCTTCATTCAGGGTGGCTCCTACCTCGCCTCCAGCACCAATGTCCAGACCGACACGAAGTTCCAGGGCTTCAAGGGCTTCTTCAGCGGTGAATCGATCTTCTTCATCCGTGCGTTCACCGAAGCTGGCGCCGGCCGGGTCTACTACAACTCGTTCGGTGCGATGAAGAAGATCCCGGTGCAGCCGGGTCAGGTGGTCACCGTCGACACTGGCCATGTCGTCGCTTTCGAGGAGGGCTTGGAGTACAAAATCAACAAAGTCGGTGGGATGAAGTCCTTCCTGTTCGGCGGCGAAGGTCTGGTGATGAACTTCAGCGGTCAGGGCAATGTGTGGATCCAGTCCCGCAACGTCCAGAGCCTCGCTGCGAAGCTGTTGCCGTTCCTGCCCACCAAGGGCTGAGACCCGCCGTTCACCCTGACCGGGCGCTGATATCCACTGTCCATTCAACCGGTCAACGAGACCCACCCCCTCCCGTCGGTTCTGCGATATCACCCCGCATTGGTGTGTGTGAACAACGAAGTAGTGTGACGGCCATCTACCCAAGCGGAGGGTCGGCGTAGGTGACCGTCGAAGTCTGTTCGAACTGCTACAGCCCGCGGCTTGCACCGTACATGGGCTACGAGACCGGCAAGCGCTTCATCTGCCAGGACTGCGAGCACATCAGCGCCGTCACCTTTCAGTTCGATGACATCGAGGCGCTGGCCGAGTTCCTGCGAGCTCTGAACGAGTGATGTCCTCATCCCGCCGGTCACCCTGCATCTTGAGTTGCGGTCCCTGCCATTCTGAGAGCGAGGTTACTGAGCGAGTGAAGAAGGAGATGATATGATGGGGGGAACCCCACCTCGCCTCATCATGCAAGAACACATCGAGTACAATCCCGCCTACACGCTGCTGACCGTCAACATGGAGGCTGGCGAAGCGATCAAGGTCGAACCGGGCGGCATGGTGGCGATGGCCGGCTGCGAGATGCAGACCAAGTCGAGTGGCGGATTCTTCAAGGGGCTGAAGAAGGCGATGCTCGGCGGCGAGTCGTTCTTCCTGAACACCTTCACCGCCGGAGGCGGCGGGGGGTGGATCTCACTGGCGCCGGGCGCCCCCGGTGACATCAAGTGGTTCGATCTGCAGCCCGGCCAGCAACTGTTCATCCAGAGCGGTTCGTTCCTCGCCTGCACGACGAACGTCGAGACCGACACCAAGTTCGAGGGCTTCAAGGGATTCTTCAGCGGCGAGAGCCTGTTCTTCATCCGCGCCTATGTCGAGCAGGGCGCCGGTCGCATCTACTACAACTCGTACGGCGCGATGAAGGAGATCCCGGTCGAGCCCGGTCAGATCGTGACGGTCGACACCGGCCATCTGGTCGCCTACGAGAGCGGCCTCGACTATCAGATCAACAAGGTCGGCGGCATGAAGTCGTTCATGTTCGGCGGCGAAGGACTGGTGATGAACTTCAGCGGTCAGGGCACGATCTGGATCCAGACCCGGAACATCCCGTCACTGGCCAGTCTGATAATCCCGTTCCTGCCGCCGCCATCCAGTGACTGAGTCGCCGTGACCTAGCGAGGAAGGAAGGGCCGGCAGAGGTGAACGGTTGCACGATGGCAGATCTGAGGTAGTCGCATGAGCGAGGATTCTTCTGGTGTGTTCCGACTCACCGGAGGCTGTCTGCTGGATCAATCGGGACGCGTCCATGAAGGTGATGTGCTACTGTTCCCCGAAGGCGGTTGGGCCCCGGCCAAGGGCGACGAGGACGTCGAATCGGAAGTCGATGCGACCGGTCGCGTCATCACCAGATCACTGCAGAACTGGCACACCCATCTGGCGATGATCCTGAATCGCTCGATGGGCGATGGGCTGGC
The DNA here is from genome assembly GCA_963582725.1 of Candidatus Thalassarchaeaceae archaeon. GTDB lineage: Archaea > Thermoplasmatota > Poseidoniia > Poseidoniales > Thalassarchaeaceae > CAUZSY01. The sequence continues at coordinate 11,184 of CAUZSY010000001.1, read as the reverse complement.
CCTGATGGAGTGGCTGGAGACCATGGTCTTCCCGGTCGAGAAGGGGCTCACAGCGGGTTTCGTCGAAGCGGGCACGAGAGCGGCGGTGGCCGAGATGATCGCCACCGGCACGACCTTCGCCTGCGACATGTACTACCACCCGGACGTCGTGGCCGGCGTTCTGGTCGAGTCGGGTGTCCGAGGTGTGGCCTGCGGGCCGATCACCGACTTTCCGACCCCCTCCTATCCCTCTGGAGGCGATGAGGCTCTGCAGAAGATGGACGCTCTTCTTAGAGGCGGGTCTCCGTCCGACCGAGTAGATTACGGCATCGGCACCCACGCGATCTACACCTGTAGCGAGGAGACCCTGATGAAGGCCGCCCAGATGGCCGCCGAGCACGGTTGCAGGCTCCACATACACGCCAGCGAGACCCGCAGCGAGGTGGCAGACTGCCACGCCGAGCACGGTATGTATCCGATCGAGTATCTCGACTCCATCGGCTACTTCCAGGAGGGGACGGTGTGCGCCCACTGTGGCTGGGTGACCAAGCGCGAGATGCGCATACTTGCGCAGCACGAGGTGCACGCGGTGCACTGCCCGGTCAGCAACCAGAAATTGGCGACCGGCGGCACGATGTCGTATCCAGCGATGCGCGAGGCGGGCGTCGATGTGAGACTGGGGACGGATGGTCCGGGCAGCAACAACAGCCTCGACATGCGGGCCGAAGCGAAGGCGGCGAGCCTGATCCAGCGGCACGACCACTGGGATGCGACGATCCTGCCACCGTTGGAGACATGGAACCTCGCGACCAATGGGAGCCGCGACTGGGTGACCTGGTCGCTAGATGATATCCGGATGCGGCCGAGCGGACGCGATGGTCGACGGCTGCTGGGCAATCTGATCTATTCGAGCGCCGACTGCCTCGACGTGTTCGTCGACGGGCGCGCGCTCCGACGAGACGGCGTCACCCTGTCGATCGACGAGTCGGCCGCCGCGGCCGAACTGGAAGACGCCGCACAGGCGTACTATGCCAGCATCTGAATCTCGAGCGCCGAATGAATCGGCCGAATCCATGGCAATCGTGATAATCGCAAGCCTCGCTCGATTGTCATGGAATCACGGATATTGACCGTCAGCCTGCTTTTGATCGCCGCCTTGGCCCTGCCGATGTTCGGCCTGCCCACCGTCGCGGCCGAGTACTCCGATATCATCGGCATCGACGGCGACAGCGACTTCACCACACAGGCGAACGACAACAACTGGTCCGGTTCTGGCACCGAAGCCGACCCCTACATCCTCGCGGACCTGCAGATCAATGTCACGAGCAGTTCCACTGCGGGAATTGAAGTCAGGAACACGGATCACCACTTCATAATCGAGAACTGCTCCATCGACGGCAACGACACCACCTGGTACAATCAGGGTGGTATCATCCTGTACGGCGCACCGAATGGCATCATCGACGGCTGCACTCTATACGGCCTCTCTGCCCCGATAGAGGTGAGGAATTCCGGTGGTGCAGTCGTACGTGACTCTGTCATACAGGGTGTTGGGTCCACCAGGGCCGGCATCAAGATATACAGTTCAGAAGGGACCGAGGTCAGCAACAACACCATCGAACTACTGGATTCCGATGCTGATAGCGGATGCTGCAGAGATGGCATCGTCGTCGATGGATCCGATGACAGCAGCATCCGGAATAACTCGATTGAGAATACCACGAGAAATGGACTGTTACTGGACGGTTCGGTGGATCTCACGGTCGATAACAACACGCTGATGAACACAAGTTTCGGATTCGACTTCTTCTTCTCCAGCGATACCCCGAACTCCTACACGTTCACGGCGAACACGGTCAACGGTCTGCCGGTGGTCTACCTCGCTTCGCAGACCGGTGGGGATTCAATCGATCTGACCGGCGTCGGACAACTGATACTCGTCTCCTGCTCGCAGATGACCATCGCGAACCAGAACATGTCCGGTGCCGGCACACCTCTCATCCTCGCCTCCTCGAACATGGTGATCTCGAACAACTCGTTCTCGAACATGTTTGGTCCGGGAATGAAACTCCTCGATGATCAGTTCAGCTCGGTCGAGAACAACTCGTTCACAGGAAACAGAGGCAACGGTCTCGAGATCGAGGACAGCGGTCATACCAGCATCACGAACAACTACATGGCCTCGAATGAGAATGCCGGTCTGGACATCTACCGCGCGGATGATCTCGAGGTGAGAGGGAACCTGATCGAGGATAACGAAGGCGACGGTTTGAATCTGTTCGCGGGAGACACGAACACTTTCATCAGAAACACGATCATCGACAACGCGGACAGCGGCGTCTCGATCTTCAGCGAGGACCATCACACCTTCGAGTCGAATCTCATCTCGGGCAACAACTGGCGGGGCATCGACATGTGGCAGGTCGATGCTACCGAGTTCCTGAACAACACGATAACCCTGAACGGCTATCATGGAATCGAAGCGAAGGACACGATCGATCTCGTCGTCCGAGGCAATCTGATCAGCGACAACGGATGGAGTGGAGTGTTCATCGACACTTTCTCCGACTCCGATACTGTGACAGGTGTCGATGTCTCATTGAACATGATCTCAGACAATACCGCTGAGGGTCTCGAGATCGAGAACATGGAGGACAGTGTCATCATAGAGAACATCTTCAGGTCGAACGATGCTGGGTACAAGATGGTCGGGTCGTCGAACAATCTGATCTGGGGCAACGACTTCTCGGGAGAATCGACCTTCGGCAGTGTTACTGATGGATCGAACGTATGGAATGAGACGTACCCTCAAGGCGGCAACCACTGGGGCACTCTCGCTCTCGATGACCTCGCCTCGGGAGAGGACCAGGACCAGACGGGATCCGATGGAATCTACGACTCGCACAAGTACATCAGCAGTGGCAACTATGACCGGTATCCTCTGGTCCAACCGCCAACCATCGTCGTACCCGCCCTCACAGGGGACATTGACGATGACGGTGTGCCGGATGTCGATGATCTCTGCCCTGGCACCGAGCCGGGCAGCGCCGTCGACGATGATGGATGCGCTGATGACCAATTGGATGACGACGACGATGGAGTGACGAACGGTGATGACCTCTGTCCCGACACGCCGGCAACCGATATGGTCGATGACGATGGATGCGGGCCTAGTCAACTCGACAGCGATGCCGATGGTGTGATGGACGATGTCGACCAGTGTCCGAACACCCCGATGAACGATACAGCCGATGCGACCGGCTGCGGAGACAGTCAAGTCGATGACGATGGCGATGGCGTGTTCAACGCCGATGACCTCTGCCCGGATACACCGGTGACAGAGACAGCTGATGATGATGGTTGTAGCCCGAGTCAACTGGACAGCGATGGCGATGGAGTCATGGACGATGTCGACCAGTGTCCGAACACATCGGCCTCGGAGACCGTCGATCAGAATGGCTGTGCGGCGAACCAGTTGGACAGCGATGGCGACAGCATCCACGATGGCGATGACGCCTGTCCCGGCACTCCCTCTGGCACTCCCGTCGACTCCACCGGCTGTCCGGAGGACGAGGTGATTCACATCTGGCCGGATGATGTCGGCGGATACGACTCCGCCCAGAACTACAGCCGGAATATCAGCACCGGCCACTCCTCGTTGACCACCTTGTACGAGGTCGACAATCTGGTTGCCAATGTCACCTATCTCATCGAATGGCACATCGCGAACGGTTCTGACAGTGCCGCGTCGGTGATCGCATCCGGCAACCTGACGATCGATGCCGCCAACAACACGGGCTTCGCCGAGCCGCTGCATGCAGCACAGAATCTGAGCGCTGGCTGCTATGCCGTCTCGGCGGAACTGTTCGGTGGTGCTGGGCAATCCCTCGACGATGATGAATACGCGTTGTGCATTTCAGGAGCGCCTGCGGTCAGCGATGCCGATGGCGATGGCATCCATGATGGTGACGATACGTGTCCGGACACTCCAGCCGGTGTGCCTGTCGACTCGACCGGCTGCCCGGAGGAGTCAGGCTCGAGCGGTGCGGGCGATGGTAATGAGACGGGTGCCAACCAGACCACTCCTCCGACTGACGGCGGCGGCTCCCCGCCCGTCCCCATGCCTCCTGAACAGGAAGACGAATCGGGCTCATCGATCGGCATTCCGCACGCAGGCGTGATAGCGACCTTCGTCTCCCTCCTCGGCGCCGCGCTGATCCGGCGGCGGAAGTGATAGCAGCATCAATATCGGACTTAATTGAGATTGATTCCGATGATTCGCGCTATAATTTGCTGCATCAGTACGCCCGATTAGGCGGCAATGGCTGTGGCAGCAGTTGCTCACGGCTTTTGAACGGATTTAAGTGCGGACGCTTGTACGTTTGTCCACTTGGCGAATGGTTATGGGATTTATCCAGAAGTGGTTCGGATTCAATGGATGGAATGCCCTATCCACAATTGAGAGTGTGGGCGCAACAATTCTGTTTCGCATTTTATTTGTAGCTGGTTTAGCGGCAGCCATTATTACATACTCTTTCATTTCAGGAGGCGAAGATCCTTCGATAATTTGGATTGCTACAGTAGGGCTAGTTTGGTTCCTTGCCTTCCAATTTTTCATCAATCTGATATTTAATCCTCCGAATTCGTCGGAATCGTCGCCGGGCTCTATCCAGCCGGGGTGGCCGCCTCGGCGAGAATAGCATTCACACACGCCGGATGTGATTGATGTTGAGGATCGAGGAGCTGCTGCTAGATTCCGGTAATCAGCGGCTTGCGGTGAAAGAGCTCGGCGGCACGGGACGCACCCATAATTGGACTCTGAGCGCCGAGATTGTTCGTCAGTCATCGGTGCCTGTCTATTTGGCTGGCGGACTTACGCCAGAAAATATCCCTGAAGCAGTCAGCGTTGTAAGACCGTTTTGGGTCGATTTGTGCAGCGGGGTTCGCATTAACGGTCATCTGGACCAAAAGAGACTGAGCCGATTCATGGCTGCCCTCGCTGTGGCCACTGCATGATCGCATCAGATTCGCCGGTCAGAAGAATGAATGACTTGATACGAATCTGACGGTGTGTTCCTGCATGGGCGATGAACCTCCTGGGACGATGCGCGTGCTGCGCGTCGCGATTCCGACACACCAGCTGCTCGAAGGCGGTGGATTCCCGGTCCGCCGGCCGGCCGCGATGGGAAGGGAGATGAGTCCATTCCTGCTACTCGACGAGATGGGCCCGGTCGACTGGCCACCGGGCGACGCCATCGGGGCGCCGGCCCATCCGCATCGCGGCTTCGAGACCGTCACATATCTCCTGCAGGGCAGGATGTGTCACGGCGACAGCGCCGGTCACGCGGGTGAACTGGGGCCGGGGGACGTGCAGTGGATGACGGCTGGTCGGGGGGTGATCCACGAGGAGTTGCCGCACCCCGACTTCAAGCGGGAAGGTGGAGTCATGCACGGCTTCCAGATCTGGGTGAATCTGCCGGCCGAGTCGAAGATGATGCAGCCTCGGTATCAGGATGTGCCAGGCTCTGAGATCCCGCTGGCGAAGAGCGATGATGGTCTGGTCGAGGCCCGCGTGGTGGCTGGTGAATCTCTTGGCGTCTCTGCTGTCATCGACACGGTGATCCCTATCATCTTCATCCACCTCATCATCCGACCAGGTGGCTCTCTGGTGCAGCCCGTTCAGGCCGGTCTGAATGCTATGCTGTACTGCTTCGGCGGGGCTGTGCTGATTGGAACTGCCGGCGCCGCCGGCGCAGCAAGTGCGGCCGGTACAGGTGACGTGGGTGCTGGCGACGAGAGTGCTGGCGACCAGCCCTATGCCGCCCCTGAGCAGCGGATCATGGATGGCCAGTTGGGTCTGTTCACCGACGGTGAATCGGTGCGAATCTCCGTCGCCGAAGACGCGGACGAGCCGGCTGAGATGCTGCTGCTGGCCGGCCAGCCGATCGATGAGCCGATCGCCCGCTACGGACCGTTCGTGATGAACACCGAAGCGGAGATCCAACAGGCGCTCGACGACTACCACGCCGGCCGTCTCGCTTGAGATCGTGTGGCGTGGTCCAGAGCGTCAGGGGTGGAAGAAGAAGGCGATGGCGAGAATCGCATAGGTGCCCAGCAGCATGGCGCCCTCCAGCCAGTTCGATTTGCCGTCGGCAGCGATCGAATTGGCGATCAGCACCGCGATGAATGTGGAGACCGTCTCGAACAGACCGAACTCGAACGTCATCGGAACACCCATTCCCCACGAAACGAGCACGACGAGCGGCGCGACGAAGACGGCGATCTGCGTCGATGAGCCGACCGCGATCGAGAACGACAGGTCCATCTTGTCGCGGCGGGCGACGCTGACCGCCGCGGCATGCTCGGCCGCGTTGCCGAACAGCGGCAGCAGGATGATGCCGATGAACAGGTGCGGTAGACCGATCGACGACGCCGCGGTCTCGATCGAATGGATCAGGATCTCGGCCATCCAGATGACCCCGAGCGTCGAGATGACGAGCAGCGCGATCGAGGCGCGGGTGCCTATGCTCCCCTGCTCCTCGTGCTGGCCATCGGTCGCGAACAACTCCTGATGGGTGCGCAACTGGAACAGCAGGAACAATCCGTACAGTCCGAGCAGCACGAAGGCGGCCATCCGAGAGAGGTTCAGGACGCCGATCTCGCCGGCCGCTCCGGGGACTGTCTCGGCGAAGGTGGTCGGGACTATCAGAGCGATGACCGCGATCAGCAGCAGTGAGCCGTTGGCACCGACCGCGTCCGGACTGAAGTGCTGGATGTGATGCTTCATGCCACCCCAGACGAAGGCCAGTCCGAGCACCAGCAGCAGGTTTCCGAGGATGCTGCCGATCAGGCTCGCTTGGACTATCTTGATCATCGTCGCCGCGGTCTCCTCACCCTCGGGAGTGCCTAGCGCCAACGCTTGAGAAGCGGCGAATATCGCCATCATCGCGATGATTATCTCAGCCGAATTGCCGAACGTCGCGTTCAGCAGACCGCCTACCGACTGACTGGTCCTGAGGGCTATCTCCTCGGTCGCTCTGCCCATCAGAGAAGCTAGCGGCATGATTGCGGCGAGGGAGAGCACGAACGCGAGCGTCTGATCGTGCGCGAACAGCGACACGCCACCGGCCAGTGGCACCAGCAGCAGCATGAAGTTCAACTTGCTGTGCCTCGGGTCGAACGCCTTTCCGAAGCCGTGCCAAGGGTCCAACTCCTCCGACGATTGAAACGCCGTCGCCCCGCCATCCGAGTCCTGCATGGCTCCCCCCTGTGCCCGATCAGGCGGTCAAGGTTCCGCATGCTGACAATCACGGAGCCGCCGCGAAACCGGAGGTGTCCTGTGACTACAGGCAGCCGGCCTCCGACTATCGGCTGACGGTGGCAGACGAACGGCGGACCGCGAGCCATTCGGCGGGGATGCGTTGAAGCGCCGCGGCCCGGACCGCGAGCACGAACGGTCATGACAGCGCTGCGCATCGCCATCACCGGATCACCGGGGGTCGGCAAGAGCACCATCTGCGCGGCCGCCGAGGCTGCTGGCTGGAGTGTGCAGACCGTCTCGGCGCTGGCCGACGAGCACGATTGCGCTGAGCCGTTCGACACAGATGATGACGCGCGACCAATCGATGTCGCTCGGCTGGCGAGTGCGCTCGGTGACATCTGGGCCGCGCCACTGCTCGATGAGGCGGCCGTCACCATCGATGGTCGGTCACCGATTCTCATCGATGGCCACATGTCGCACCTGCTGCCGACCTATGCGGTCTGCGTCATCCGCTGTCGGCCCGACGTCCTCGAAGCGCGCCTGCGGGTCCGCGACTATCCGGAATGGAAGGTCGAGGCGAACGTCGATTGGGAGTGGATCGGCAGCGCCTGGTCGGACGAAGTGGGTGGCGAGTCAGATGAACGCCCGGCGATCGACATCGATGCCACCAGCGCCGACGCGGCGGTCGGCTTCGCGACTCTGGTAGCGTGGTTGACTGCGGGTATGCCGACGACCGCACCCAGCGATGCCATCGATTGGATTTCCCGCGCTGAGGACTGATGAAGTCGAGACAACATCGCTGAACCGATCGACCGATGATGACATCCGTCTTCAGGCAGAATGTGCCAAGACAGCGAGACAGGACGGTAGCGGTACCGTCACAGCAGTCCGAGCAACGGCCGGACGATCACCAACAGTGCCGGAATTGCGATCTTCTGGACGATGATCTGCACCGATCTCACATCGATCGGCCGGATTGCTTGGATCCTCTCCATCAGCAGCATGTCCGCAACCTTTCGGTCATCGATCGGAGCGTCCATCATCGAAGTGAGGCTGACATTCGCGAAACCGCATCGTTCAGCCAAGGTCTTGATGAGTTCCTGCTTCCTGTCATTGATCGAACCCGAAATGAGAAACAACGGACCCATCGAAACCGCTATCGCGACGATCAGGAAGAAAATCGCGACGAACACCTCTCCCATCGCTCGAAACGAGTCCGCCTCGCCGCCGCCGCCGCTGAGCAGCAGGAACATGTACGAGCGGACCATCATCATGATGGCGAAGTAGACCGGCACTCCCGCGAACGCCTGCAACCGGCTGGTGATCTCGTCAATGCCGGCGGCGCCGCCGGGATGGAACGGTTCGATGATGATGCTGGCACGGTGCTGGATCAGCGGTTTCAGCGCGATGAACAGAGAGAACGTGTCGGCGATGAGGGCCCCCTGCAGACCGTACACGGGCAGCAGCACCATCAGGCCGAGGAGACCGAAGGAACGGACGTCGAAGTGGGTGTAGGACCCCCATGTGAAGTAGGTGGCCACATAGAACCAGAATACCAATTTCCGTATTCTCACCGAAGGCGTCGCAGCGAGTGCCGCAGCCCTGTCCGGGTCACTCAATAGCAGTCTGTCGACGATCTCCCTGCTCTTCTGCCGAACCTTCGGATTGACCAGCACCATTCCTATCCAGGGCGTGCACCAGGCCACCTCCGCCACTATTCTGAGATCGACCCACCACTCCTGCCATGGGTCGCCACACTCCGCCGCCACCCAAGTGCCGCAGGTCCGACCGAACCAGTCCGGTCCACCGCCGGTCGAGTAGTATGACAGAGCGGTGATGACCGTGTACCATGTCGCGTAGATTCCTATGGCCAGGAACAACGGATTGACACCTATCTGCTTCAGGCGCTCGACAATCGTCAATTCCTCGACCGACAGGATGCCCTTCAGCCGACGCAGATGGAAACGACCGCCCTCCGCCTCCGGTCCCGGTTCGGCCGGCTGGAGCGTCGGCAGAGGCGGCTGTCCGGCCGACGCATCGGCGACGATGGCGCCGATGGCGCCGTCAGTCGTCACCGGGGCGGTAGGCAGCGGTGCGACCGCAGCGGGTGGTGCGGTGGCGGGTGATGCGACTTCAACGGGCGACGGTTGAGGTTGCTCGGGCTGACCCGGCTGGGCTGGTTGGTCGAGAAGGGTTGGTTGGCCGGGTTGGCCGGGCTGGCCAGACATCTCTGTCTCGACCAGTGCCGCGGTGGTTGCCGGCGGCAACGCTGTTCCGTCCATCCAAGGCGTTGTGGCGGCGGCCGCAACCGGAGCAGCCGGAACAGCCGGAACCTCTGACGAACTGGTCTGCAGAACCTCGGCCCACGGGTCTTCGATATGTTCGGCGTTGGCCTCGTCAGCGGTGGTTCCGTCAGCGGCGATTCCATCAGCATCGGTCTCGTCCGTACCGGTATCGTCAGTGCTCGGTGTGGTCGAGGTGTCCGGCGGCTGCGCGGTCGCCGACTCGGCGGCTGCATAGGACTCAACTGCCTCATCCGGTTCGGCTGCTGTCGGTGTCGGATCGGGCTCCGGTGCGCGCTCCGACTCCGGCACAGACCCAATGACGGGTTCGGCGACGGCTTCGGCGACGGCTTCGGAGGACGGTTCGATGTCGAGTTCATCGAGCAGCGACGCGACATCCTCCAGATCAGCGAACAGGTCGACACCATCACCAGCGCCCGCCTCGCTCGGCAGCGGCAGGGGTGGCGGAACAGGCGTGTCCGGCGGCGGGGGCACCGCACCAGGCGGCGGTGGCAGCACAGCGTCGCCGCTCAGCGGTGGCGGTGCCGTGACAGCGCTTGGCGGTGGCGGCAGAGGAACGCCACCGAGCAACGATGATTGTTCTGTGAGAGCGACAGGAGGAAGAGGGGGCGGTATCGAACGCGCGGCCGCTGTCGGAGGTGGTGGCAGCCCGGCTGGAAGTGGCGGTATCGAGGGCGCGCCGGCGGTCGGAGATGGTGGCAGCCTGGCCGGGGGTGTTGGAGGTGGAGGGTGAGCCGGTGGTGGTGCAGCCCCCCCGAGACCGATGGGCAGGGACGCTCCGAGCGGTGGTGGTGGTGGCGGCATCATCCCCTTGGGCGGCAGATCGAGGGGCGGGTCGTCCGGATCAGTCATCGGATTCACCAGCGATGAAGGCTGACAACGCATCCGAACGCATGAGCAACTGCGCCAGCATCAGCAGACTCATCAGACCGCCGCTGACGATCGTCGCGGCACCGAAGTAAGCCGCATCACTGACATCAGCGAACTGGTAGTACAGAATCTCATCGGACACGAACAGGACTCCGACCAGCACGAACCCGAACGATAACCGCCACGGCCAGACGCGGCCACCGGCGAACACCATCATCACCAAGGCCGCGAACAGCAGGATCTGGCCCTCTACGAGATGGTGGATCTCATAGCCGAGGATGAGCAGAGAGCGGTCCTCGTTAGCGACATCGTAGCGGATCAACGCCTGACTGACATGGAAGAAGACGAGTCCGCCGATCAGGACGCCGGCCGCTATACCCAGGTGCCTGTGCTGCAAGGCCGGCATCTCCTCGCGGTCCGGCCAAGCGCGCGCCGCAGCCAGCACGCCGCCGGCGAACAGCAGCAAGCCGAGCACCGCGACCGACAGGGAGGGAACTGACCAATAGGCGACCTGAGCCGGTGCGTCGGCGGCGAGAGGCGGATTCCTGACCACCAGCCAGAGTGTCTCATCGAGGATGACGCCGACCGCGCCGCCGACCCAAGCCAACACTTTCGGAGAGAGTGATTCCTCACGCCCGGTCAGCAACTCGTTGACCTGCACGCAGAGCATGATCAACGCCGGCAGCGAGAGGTGCAGCAGCAGACCGCCGAGATGGATCGGTAGGACGATCGAGACGACCCGGGTGACCGCAGCACCCGCCAACGCGCCGC